>NZ_JBHVDD010000030.1:0-93225 GCF_042802995.1 Streptomyces sp. NPDC057438 | reverse complement strand
CCCCGGGGGCGACGGTCAGGCGCCCGGCGGCGGTACCCGGGCCGGGCGGCCCGAGCCCCTGGTCAGGGTGTAGCCCCCGATGCCCGCCAGCGCCGCCAGCGCCGCGCCCAGCGCCGTCCACACCCAGCGGTCGCTCCACCAGCCGGAAGCCCACCCGTCGTCGGGTTCCAGCGAGGAGAGGACGGCCTCGGCGGAGGAGCCGTCCTCGGCCTCCTCCTGGGCGGAGGTGACGGCGATGCCCGGCACCAGCGGCTGTGCCAGCGAGCCGTCGACGGCCGCGGCACCGCCCATGTCCTTCGACTCGACGCCGACCTCGGCGCCGACGGGCAGCCCCAGGTCGGCCGTGGCCAGCCGGATCGTGGTGAGGCGGAGGTAGTACGTGCCCGGCAGCGGATCGTCGGCCCACGGCTCCGACCAGGCGCGCACCGTGCGCAGGGTGCAGGACAGCTCGACGGAGCCCGCCCCCGCCGCGGCGGTCCGGGTCTGCGCCCCGTACTGGCAGGCCTGGCGGCGCCGCAGTCCGTCGTACACGTCGAGCTGCCAGGCGGAGGCGGACTCGGCGCCCTCGGGCAGCTTCACGGTCGCCCGCACGGTGGGCCGTTGCCCCGCGTCGGCCGGGAACGACCAGTACAGGTAGTCGCCGGTCGAGGCGTTCGCCGTCGCGGTCTCGCCCTGCTCGAACTCCGTGGCCGTACGGAAGGAGGTACCGGCCTCCGTCGGCGCGTCACCGTCCTTCGCGGGGCTCGCGGAGGGGGTGGAGTCGGCGACCGCCGGGGACACGGCCAGGCCGAGCGTCAGCAGGGCCGCGCCCAGCACACGTGTGATCCGCATCAGTTGGTCCTCCAGACCGCGACCCGCCAGCGTGACAGCCAGCCCCACAGCACACCCGCCAGGAACCCGACGAGCACCAGCACACCCAGCAGCCACCAGCCACGGCCGAGGCCGAAGGAGGCCACATCGCCGGCCTGGTCGGGCCCTTCCACGACGTCGACGGTGATTTCGAGCGGCAGACCGGGCGTGGTCTTCACGCCGGTCGCCGGTGAGTAGGAGTGGGTCACCTGGAGGCACACGGTCTCGGCACTGTCCGCGTCCGTGGAGTCGTCCTCGTCCTCCGCCTTCGGATAGCGCAGACCGGTCGAGATGACGTCGGTACGGCCGTTGCCGGCCGCCTCGCCGCGCACGATCTCGCGGTTCTCGCTGGTCACCGCGCGCAGCAGCACCCCGTAGTCCGGGTTGACGTCGCGGTCGGCCGCGACGCTCACCGCGGCCCGCAGCTCCTGACCGGGCTTCACGTCCACGCGGTACCAGCGCTGCCCGGCGAACTCCTCGCGGTCGGTGTAGAGACCCGACGTGAGCTTCGGCGCCTTCGCGCATGCCTCGGCGCCCTCGACCGCCTTCGGCACGACCACCGGGTCGGCGGCCCGGTCCACCAACTGATTGACGCGTTCGGTGAGTTCGTCGCCGTGCTCGATCGAGGTGTAGGTGCCGCCGGTCGCCTCGGCGATACAGCTCAGCTGGAGCCGCATCTTGGCGTTCGGGACCAGGCCGAGGGTGTCGATGGTCAGGCCGATGCCCTTCGCCGCGATCTCGCGGGCCACCTCGCACGGGTCGAGCGGGGCGCAGGTGTCCTCACCGTCGCTGATCAGCACGATCCGCTTGGTGCCCTCGCCGCCCTCCAGGTCGTCGGCCGCCTTCAGCAGCGCCGGGCCGATCGGGGTCCAGCCGGTCGGGGCGAGCGTCGCCACCGCCGTCTTCGCCTCGGTACGGTCCAGCGGCCCCACCGGATACAGCTGCGCGGTGTCCTTGCAGCCCGTCTTCCGGTCGTCGCCCGGGTAGTCGGCGCCCAGGGTGCGGATGCCGAGCTGTACCTCCTCGGGCGTGGCGTCCAGCACCTCGTTGAACGCCTGCTTCGCCGCGGACATGCGGGACTGGCCGTCGATGTCCTTGGCCCGCATCGAACCGCTGACGTCCAGCAGGAGGTTGACCTTGGGCGCGGTGGCCGTGGTCTCGTCGGCGACGGCCGTGGACGGGACCGCGATCCCGGCCGTCAGGACGGCGAGCAGGACGAACACCCCTGCCGCCAGCCGTTGTCTTGTGATCATCGGCGGATCCTATTGATCCGGAGGGCCACGCTTCAAAACGAGACCGCCTGTTGACGGTCCGTTCACCGGGCGGACGACGGGCGCGCACGGCCCCTTCGGGCCCCGTCGGGTCACCGCAGCGGACTCGGCACCTCCGCCCAGATGTCGCCGGGCCGCTCCGGCGAAAGGCGCATCAGCGTCAGCGCCTTCGTCGGTACGGGCCCCTCCAGCAGCGTGGCCAGATCGGGCGTGCGCGGCACATCCCGTACGGCGGTGGACAGCGCCTCGCGCAGCACGGGTGTCGAACCGGCCGTGGCGCCCAGCGTGCCCGTGATCAGGGCGCCGAACAGCTTGCGGCGCAGGACGGTCTCGTCGTCCGTGACGATGCGGCCGCTCATCGCCGGGGCGGGGACGCCGTGCCGGGCCAGGCGCGCGGGGCTGACCCGGATGTCCGCGAGGTCCCGGTAGACGAGCCGGCGGGGGGCACCCGAGGGGGACAGGACCACCAGGAGGTTCTGGCCGTGTGCCTCCAGGGCCACGCCCAGGTCGAGCAGTCGGAGGGAGACCGTGAGCGCGAGCCGGGCGAAGTCCGCCAGCCAGGACGGCGAACGGGGCAGCTCGGTCGTCGCGAGCGCGGCCACCGGCAGGACCCGTTCGCCCGTCGCCGTGTCCGCGTACGTCTCCGGTGACTCGCGCAGCACCGCCGCGAGATCGGGCGAACCGGCGGTGACCGCGCCGAGGGTGCGCGTGACGTGCAGCAGTCCCTCGGTGCGGCCGGCGACCTCCGTCATGAAGTCCGACACGATCGCCGACGTCTCGATCGAGTAGACGGAGATGTCCCGGACGGACGAGGTCAGCCGGGCGCTCAGCGCGGTCTTGACGTGCGGGCCGCCGTCCGCAAGGGCGAGGGTGCGCAGCGACATCAGGGGGTGCGCCTCGATCACCTGCCCCAGCGGGCACTTGAGGACATGGGCCGCCTGCCACGGATGCACCGGCACCAGCACCCGCCCGCCGTCCCGGAACTCGTCCGGCCACTCCCCGACGACCGCCGCGTCCCGCACCGGTGCCAGGCCCAGCCGGACGACCTGCCGGTGCTCCGGCCCGTACGCGAGCTGGTCACCCGCCGAGAACCCCGGACGGGAACGGCAGTTGGGGTGGAAGGGATGGCCGTCGACGATCAGCTGCTCCCATTCCCAGCTGGTGGCCGGTGGCGTGACTGCTGCCGCCCGACCGGCCCGGGACAGGGCCAGCGAGGCCACGCTGTGGTCGAGTTCGACGGCGAAGGCGGCGCTGTGCGGCACCGCGAGGGCGGCCATGAGGCGAGCCGGACGGTCGTAGGGCCGCTCGTCGCACCACACCTCCCCGGTGTGCGCGGCGGTGCTGTACGGGTCCACTGCGGGGCCGTGCAGCCGGCGGCCGTCGGCCAGATGGAGCGTGACCCCGTCGGCCCCGGCCGGGTCCCGGCGCACCACCCACGGCACCGGCTCATGGACGAGGCCGCGCCACAGCCGGGACAGCACGGCCGCTCGGGCGCCCGGCAGGGCGGTCGTGTACGGCAGCGCCAGATCGGGGCGCACGACGCCCAGTTCGGCGCCCAGCGTCGTCTCGGCGTCGGACAACGGGTGACGGTCCACGGAACGGGCTCCTCGGGTGAGGGACGGGTACGGAACCCGCATCGGCATCGGCGTACGACCACTGCCCGCCCGCCTCCGCCGCGACGCCCGACGGCGGCGCGGCGGAACCCCACGTGGCCGCGTCGCGACGCCGACGCGCACGGTCCCCCGGACGGGACGGCCCGCGACCGTCTCCCGCCGGAACCGCACCCGACAGCGTCGCGACGCGGCGCGACGGGCAGACATACTGATCACGAGTGCACCGTAAGGAACGAATGGACCCCGTGGACACCGACCCGCCTCGTGGCACCCCCGGCCTGCCCGACTTCGCCCCCGAACCGTCCGGCGCCGCGCAGGATCCGTCCGACGGCGGTACATGGCCGGTTCGCGGAGGTGACGTCCCGCCCGGCGAAGGGAGCGGCCCGGCGGGTCGCGACGCGGGTGTCCCGTTCGGTGACGGTGACGGTGACGGTGACGGCCGGGCTCACGGCGCCGGCGTCGCGTCCGGCGACGACCCCGATGACGCCTTCGGTCCCGCCGCCGACGCCCGTGCCGCCGCTCCGCTGCTCAACTGTCTTCTGCGGGAAGCGGCGGAGCCCGTCGCCTCGTCGGACGGGGTCGTGGTGCATCGTCTCCGGGCCGGGGGGCGGCTTCTGCGTGTGCGCGGCACCCGGCGTCCCACGCACCCCGAGGTGCGCACGGCGGGTGCCTGGCAGACGCTCGACCACACCGGACTCGTCGACCTCACCGCCGGGGAACTCCGCGCCCTCACCGGTCTGTCCAACCCCGAACTGCCCGCCGAGATGCTCGACAGCCGCGAGGCGGTGGCCGCTCTCCTCGCCGCGCGCGCCCGCACTCCTGCGCCCGAGGACCCGTACCGGCGCTCCGAGCAGTCCCTGATCACCGGTCACCCGTTCCACCCCGCCCCCAAGGCCCGCGGAGGCGGCCCGGTCACCGGCTGGCTGCCCTACGCACCCGAGGCGTATGCCGCGTTCCCGCTGGTCCTCCTCGGGGTCCGTGCTGACGCGGTGGTCGAGGAGGGGGACACCAGTGCCCTCGACGCGCTGGGTGCGCCTCCGCCCGGTTACCGGCTCCTTCCCGCCCATCCCTGGCAACTCGACCTTGTGGGCGCTCGGTTGACCGACGCCTTCGCCGACGGCCGCCTCGTCCGACTGGGCCGGACGGACACCGAGGTGTGGCCGACGGCGGCGATCCGCACGCTGTACGTGCCCGAAGCCCCGCCCGCATCCGGGCCGGTCGCCCCCGACCTCTTCCTCAAGTTCAGCCTGGACGTGCGGATCACCAACGACATCCGCCGCCTGTGGCGCCACGACCTGCTCAGGCTGCGCCGGACGGACCGGGCGGTCACCGAGGCCTTCGGCGGGGCGCCCGGTGCCTGGCTGAGCGACCGCGGCTACCGCACCGCCGACTTCGCCTTCGAGGAGCTGGCGGTCCTCGTGCGGGACGGCCTGCGCGGCCATGTGCCCCCCGGCACGACCCCTTTCCTCGCCGCCGCCCTCACCGAGGACACCGACGCCTTCCCGGACAACCCGCTGGCCCGCGCCACCGACCCCGGCGCCTGGTGGGAGGCGTATCTGCGCGCGGTCGTCCCCCCGGCCCTCGCCGCCTTCCACGACCACGGTGTCGTCCTGGAGGCCCACCTGCAGAACACCCTCATCGCCTGCGACCCCTCGGGAACGGCCGTGCGGGCCCTGTACCGGGACGCCGAGGGCGTGAAGCTCCTCCCGGACGTGACACGCGAGGCGGGCTGGGAGCGGCTGGTCTACTGCCTCTTCGTCAACAACCTCCTGGAGATCGCCGCGGCCCTGGTCGAACACCACCCCGGGATCGACCCCTGGCCCGCCGTACGGAGGGAGTTGGCGCGCCACGGTGACGTGCCGGAGGCCACCGGCCTCCTCGACTCGCCCACGCTGCCGGGCAAGACGAATCTGCTGCTGAGGTGGACCGGCGCGGACGGAGCGGACGCGCGCTACCTGCCGCTGCCCAACCCGGTCAGGCGGACGCCCGGCCGAGCCGGGCGACCGTCCGTCTGAACGCCCGCCACCCGATCTGCAGTGACCGGCGCGCTGTGCACAGTGACCGGTGTGCCGCGCGCAGTGACCGTGCGACGCGGCGGGCGGCAGATCGTGCCCGCCAAGGGGCGGCAGTTCGCACGCCTGCCCTTGCGGCGGATTTCCCGACAGGTGTCGAGCGGCCGTTCACGTAGGGCGGCACACGTTGGCGTCGCACGGTATCCGTGACCCTTGGGCAGGGCTACGCTGTGGGGTGAGGCCCCAGTCCCCGGCGTCGACGCTGTGTTCCGTTCCTGGGGAGGCCCATCGTGTTCGTCGTGCTTCTCGTCCCTATCGCGGTCCTGTTCGGCCTCGGCTTCCTCGACCCCCTCTGGTGGGTGGCCGCGGCGGTGATGCTGTTCGTCGCCACCCGCCACGGCCGCGATCGTGGGGGAGGCCGGATCCGTGGCGACGGGTCCGATCGCGGCGACTGTCGCGACTATCGCGACTACGAGAACCGCCGGAATCGTCAGGACCGCTGGGACCGACGCTACAGCCGTCAGCACCGGGCGCGCCTGCGGCGCGAGGACCGTCAGGACCGTGAACGCCGTGGATGACCCGTCAAGTGGTCCGGGAAGCGCGGGATCCGCGGGCCGAGGCCCTGTGGAACACACCTGCGGCACAGGACACCGGTGCGGACCCGGAGCGAGCCGCGTCGTACGCCTCGTCGACGTCCGGTGCGGGACCGGGGGCGCGACTCACGTTCCCCAGGCGGGTCATCGAGGTGGGGAGAGGCCCATGACTCACGCAGCCGGCGTCCGGGAACGGCGCGACCGCGATGTCGTTGACGCGGAATCGCGCAAGACCGGTGTCCTTGAGGCGGTCCATGTGGACACCACCACCGATGAGCCGGCCATGGCCACGGTGGGGACCGGCCTACGAGCCCGGCGCGGCCGGAGAACGGCAACTGCCATGTCGTTGAACACCTTTGGACGGGACGACTGCGCTGTGAGGTACGTGCCATGCGCCAGGTGACCCCGCCCGGTGTGGATCAGCGGCTGCCGACCGTGCCGTCGGCGGCGCATGCGGTACTGCTGGCCGAGGTCGTCGAACTGCGCGCCGAAAACCAGCAGTTGGCGCGAGCGATGGAGAGCCGGGAGGTGATCGACCAGGCGCGCGGCATGCTCATGGCCTTGGCATCGTGTTCCCGTGAAAGAGCCTGGGACCTGCTGGTGGGCGTGTCGCAGCGCAGCAACACCAAGCTCCGGGACGTGGCCGAGGCCCTGGTCGCCACGACCGAGGACCGGAGCCTTCCGGAACCGGTACGGCGGGAGCTGCGCGGAGCACTGCGACGCTTCCACGCGACGGGAACGGCACTTCCGTGACGAACTCCGGGTCGAGCATGTGCCGCGGCGCGTAAGGGAACTGCGCCGCGGCACACGGCCGTGCGCGGTTTCGCGCAGGCCCAGCGGCCCAGGGGCGGGCCACGGCTTCCGCTGCGCACGCCTGGGAGACCCGCCGGTAGCGGGTCTCCGCGAGGGTGTGGGTCAGGACCCCAGGCCGATGAGAGGTTCGGAGTCGTCGATGAGAGCGCGGGCCACGTCGGCCAGGCGCCGGTTGTGGGCGCGGGCGTAGCCGCGCAGGGAGCGGAACGACTGTTCCATGTCGATTCCCCGGCGTTCCGCGAGCTTTCCCTTGGCCTGTTCGATCAGCACCCGGCTGTTCAGTGCTGTCTGCAGTTGCTCGTTGAGCATCGTGCTGCGCTGAGCGGTGCGTTGTTGCAGCAGGCTGATGGTGGCGACGTCCGCCAGCGCCTGGGCGATGAGGGTGGCGGCCGGGTCGAAGGGGCCAGGGGCGGCGCGGAAGAGGTTCAGGGCGCCCACGGTCTCCGCCCGCAGGCGCATGGGCAGGGCCTGCACCGCCCCGAAGCCGCTGTGGTGGGCCGCCGTGACGAAGCGCGGCCAGCGGTCTATCTCCCGGGTCAGGTCGTGGATGACCACCGGTGTGTTGGTGCGGAAGCAATCGAGGCAGGGGCCTTCGTCGTTCTGCAGCTGGAAGAGCTCCAGCAGGCGCACCTGTTCGTCCGAGGCGGCCATGAGTCGGAGTCTGTCGTCCTGGTCGGCGATCAGCACCCCGGCGGCGCTCGCGTCGAGAATGCCGACGCAGCGGTCGGTCAGCAGGCACAGGAAATCGATGAGGTCGAAGTCGGCGACGAGGTTGTCGGCAAGCTCGACGAAGGTCTTGGCCAGAAGTTGTTGGTTCATGGTGGGCACCCTCGATTGAGACCGGTCCCGGCCCGGAGAGCCGGGAAGGACGGCCTGTTGCTCGGCCGGTGAAGACAGGTCAGGTCTACTCATCGGACTGCACCGGCTCCGTGTCCGTGTCCGTGTCCGGTGAGAAACGAAGCCGACGGGCCACCACATCCGCGGCCACGTCGGCGAGCCGGCGTCCCCGCGCGTAGGCGTAGGCGCGGAGCCGGACGAAGGCTTCCTCGATGCCGACTCCGAGCTGGACCGTGATCATCCCGCTGGCCTGGTCGATCTCCGCCCGATACGCGCCCAGGTCCGCGCAGCCGAGGTCCGGCATCGGCCCGTCGGTGGGAGCGCCCGTCTCGGCGATCCCTGCGTCGAGCAGGAGCAGTGTCGCGAGGTCGGCGAACGCCATGGCGTCGGCCAGTTCCTCCGCGTCCAGTACGGTCGGAACGCCGGCGTACAGGTCCAGGACTCCCGGGCTGATCGCGCCCTTCCGCAAGGGGAGGGAGAACAGTGCGCGAGCTCCTGTTCTCAGAGCCGCATCGGTGAACACGGCCCAGCGAAAAGGAAGTTCAGCGGCGAGCAGGTCGGGTGTCAGAACGGCCGAGCCGCTCGCGAAGGCGTCCACGCAGGGCCCCTCGCCGAGCGTGAGCTGGAGCTCCTCCAACTGCTCGCTGATGTCGTCGGTGCTGTACAGAGGGTGGCTCGCGGTGGACCGTGACATCGCCGACAGCCCTGCACCGCCGACCGGCAGCGCGGCCACGGCCGCGGTGCACACATCCACGACACCGACCCGGGCGCCTCGTCGGACCGCCTGCTCGGCGACCAGCAGCCGTATGCGGTCCGATCGGCTGTCAGGCCCCACCCGGGTCACCGCCTCCAGGGGTGGTGACGAGGCGCTCCGGCTCCGCCGTGAGGGCGCGCCCCGAGGGGTGCACCTGCCCGCGCGACGACGGCCCGGCAGCCCGCGCAGCGTGCCGGATACGCCAGGCTCCGACGGGTTCCCGGGCGTACCGGTGGTACGAGCCGGGTCGGCGATCCCAGTGGGCATCCATGGCGGAAAACCGGCTGGTCACCTGGGGCGAGCCCTACGGTTGCGGCCTGGCGGGAAGCGGGCAGGGCCCTCGTCGCGCTGGTCCCTCCGCTCGCCGCCGACCGACGACTCGGACCGGTCCGTTCCCACCGGCGGCTGCGGTCCGCCGCTACTGCGCCGGCCGGGCGGTGCGGCGCTGTACCGGCGTGCGGCGATTCTGTCGGCGTGCTGGGTGTTGAGCCGATGGATCACGTAGGCCCCCGCTGCGATGAGCACCACGAAGGCGGCGGCCGTCAGAAGGACGTTCACAGCCGCCCCCTCACATACCGATGATCAGACGGCTGGCCCGGCTGGGCGGCCCGGTCCGCTGCGGAGCGGCCGCGGACACCGTGGAGGCACCGCCCTCGTACTCCCATGATTCGTCCGGGTCCAGTGGTTCGGAGCTCGCGCAGACGCCGTACCGCGCCTCGTCCGCGGCGATGAACGCGCTCGCTGTCAGTGGCGGACCCTCGTGGTCGGACGCGGCTGCCATGAGCCGGGCCGCCGACTCCGCCCCTGTCTCGGGCGGGATGACCAGCAGGTCCCAGCGACCGGCGCCGTGGGAGAGCAGCAGTAGCTTGTGCGGGTCTATTTCCGCGGTGAACCAGCCGATCTTGACGACGTGGCCGTCCACGGGAACCTTGCGGGGGACGACCGGCCAGTGCGTCGGGTTGACGGCGATGCGGGTGATGCGGCCCCAGAGAGGGTCCAGCACGTCGGTCAGTGCGGGCAGTTCCCCCTGCAGATCTCGGGAGCGGGGCCACCAGGCCCCGTCCAGGAGTCCGCGGGACGCGCCGTCGGTCTTCAACGCGAGACGGGCGGCCGGGGCAGCCGTGTGGTGCGTCGGAGTGGGGAGCAAGGTCGCCGTCATGATGCGAACCCGTCTCCGGACCGCCTCTGCGGCGGCCCGGGTTTCATCTCTCGCCGAGAACGACCCGGCGTGGAAGCCGGTGTGCGAAATGCCCTCGGTAGTGACCACACTACTCCGCGCTCTGCCGCGATGCGTACCTCCGGCCGGCCCTGGAGGTTGAGCAGCCGTCGCGTGATCTCCCGGTGCTGCCTCAGTGCCTGCCGGAGTTCGCCGGACCGTGTCTCGGGGTCCCGGTCCCTGCATGCGGGACACGCCGCCGTTCTGCGAGGGCGCTCATGAGCTGGGCGGTGGCCTCGTCGTAGGCGCTCTCGGCCTCGTCTGCGCCTCGCGCGGAGCGTCGGCGAAGGTGTCGAGGACACATCGCAGGCGCCCGGTCGGTGGCGGTGTCCGGGCTGACCGCCACCAGAGCGCCGACCTCGTGCCCTTTCGGGTCCGCGACGTCGTGGACGCGCTTCGGACGCCGGCGGAACGGATCACGCCGTCCTCCAACGACCCCGGCGTCTGCACACCGGGGTCGCCCTTCCAGGCCGGTCGCACGTGAGAGTGTGCCGACCCGCTTTCATGCTATGCCCGGTTCACATCTCGGGCATCCGGCGTTTCGTCGTTCTTCGGCCACAGCAGACACATCTCGGCCTGCGACCACAGCCGCTCCTGGACGATGGCGCGGGACTCGCCCGGCTCGTTCCCCGTCGCCCGCGTACGGTCCGTGGCGGACACCCGGCGCCGCGGGTGGTGTGCCCGGACGGGACCAGTCGCCGTGCCGAGGAAGGAGGCCGCGGCGGACGCGTGAGGGCGACGCCGACCGGCTCACCGGCGGCGCACAGGCCCCTTCCGTGGAGCATCGGACGGCGCACGACGTCCGGCCACGGCCAGCGCGGGACGTCCGGCCACGTCCTCGCGATCACCTGGACCGTTTGCAAGCCACGCACGGACGAGCAGGGCCTCTCCCGCAGCCCTCGGCGACGGGCGCTCGCCGATCGGCCGGCCCGGCTCGTGCGAGGCTCGGACACCCATCACCGGCGATCACCCTCGGTTACTATGCTCACTTCATGCCGAAGGCCATGGACAAAGGGCGGGCGACCGTCGACGGACTGCTGGTCAGGCAGTGGGGACCGCATATGAGCCGATGACGGGCATGTCCCGCTGTCGGACACCCCGTTGTCCGGACGCCTCCGAGATTGTTCATGGATTGCAAGGTCGATGAAGCAGGGTGGTCTGAGAAAGTGTTGAGGGAAGTCAAAGCGACCCGCTATGTCGAACCTCTCCGGGCGGGCGGCTCTGTCCCCGGCATCGTCGAGGCCGACGACCTGGGTACGTACGTCGTGAAGTTCACCGGCTCCGCGCAGGGGCGCAAGGCGCTGGTCGCCGAGGTGATCGTCGGTGAGCTGGCGCGGGCGCTCGGCCTGCGCTTCCCCGAGCTGGTCCTCGCGCACTTCGACCCGGTGATCGCCGAGAGCGAGCCCCACCAGGAGGTGCGGGAGCTGCACGGTGCGAGCGCCGGCCTCAATCTCGGCATGGACTACCTGCCGGGCGCCAAGGACTTCACCCCGGAGGTCGCGCAGGAGTTCCGGGTGGAGCCCCTCGAAGCCGGCCGGATCATCTGGCTCGACGCCCTCACCGTCAACGTCGACCGCACCGTGCACAGTTCGAACCTCATGATCTGGCCCACGCTCGGCGTCACCCCCGCGCGCCTGTGGCTGATCGACCACGGCGCGGCCCTCGTCTTCCACCACCGCTGGGACGCCTCGGACCCCGCCAAGGCGTACGACTTCCGCCACCACGCCCTCGGCCACTACGCCCCCGACGTGCGCGCGGCGGACGCCGAACTCGCGCCGAAGGTGACGGAGGAACTGCTGCGGCGGATCGTCGCCGAGGTCCCGGACGCCTGGCTGTCCACCGAGGACGGCTTCGCGTCGCCCGACGAGGTCCGCGACGCCTACGTCCGCTACCTCCACGCGCGCGCGGGTGCCTCCGCCGCCTGGCTCCCCACCGACTTCCCCACCCCGGAGGAACTCGCCGCCGAGCAGGCCCAGCGTGCGGCGAGGACCCGGCGAGGCCGCCCGAACTGGCTCAAACAGGTCCCCGACCTGCATGGCGAACCGGCGGCGGAACAGGATTGGTCGGTGCATCTCGGATGAGTCCCGTCGTACAGATCGAGTACTGCACCCAGTGCCGCTGGCTGCCGCGCGCGGCCTGGCTCGCGCAGGAGCTGCTCACCACCTTCGAGACGGAGCTGACCGAGCTGTCGCTCAAGCCGGGGACCGGTGGTGTCTTCGTGGTCCGGGTCGACGACGAGGTGGTGTGGGACCGTCGCGCACAGGGTTTCCCGGAGCCGACGGCCGTCAAGCAGGCCGTACGCGACCGAGTGGCCCCGGGAAGATCCCTGGGCCACTCGGACAGGTCCGCCGGGGAGTAGGGCGGCCGGTCAGCCCTTGAGCTGTGCGTATGCCGGGAGCGTCAGGAAGTCGGCGTAGTCCTCGTCGAGGGCGACCTGGAGGAGCAGGTCATGGGCCTGCTGCCAGTGACCGGCGGCGAAGGCCTCCTCGCCGATCTCGGCGCGGACGGCGGCCAGTTCGTCGGCCGCGACCTTGCGGGCCAGCTCCGGAGTGGCCCGCACCGTGCTCCCGTCGTGCTCGAACTCGACGCCGGCGTTGATCCACTGCCAGATCTGGGAGCGGGAGATCTCGGCCGTGGCCGCGTCCTCCATGAGGTTGAAGATGGCGACGGCGCCGAGGCCGCGCAGCCACGCCTCGATGTACCGGATGCCCACCTGGACGGCGTTGACGAGTCCGGCGTACGTCGGCCGGGCGTCGAGGGAGTCGACGGCGATCAGGTCGGCGGCCTTGACGTCGACGTCCTCGCGGAGCCGGTCCTTCTGGTTGGGCCTGTCGCCGAGGACGGCGTCGAAGGATGCCATGGCGATCGGGACCAGGTCCGGGTGGGCCACCCACGACCCGTCGAACCCGTCGTTCGCCTCGCGGTCCTTGTCGGCCTTGACCTTCTCGAACGCGACCTTGTTGACCTCCTCGTCGCGCCGCGACGGAATGAAGGCGGCCATGCCGCCGATCGCGTGCGCGCCACGCTTGTGGCAGGTGCGGACGAGGAGCTCGGTGTACGCCCGCATGAACGGGGCGGTCATCGTGACGGCGTTGCGGTCCGGGAGGACGAACCTGGCCCCGCCATCACGGAAGTTCTTCACGATGGAGAAGAGGTAGTCCCAGCGGCCCGCGTTCAACCCGGAGGCGTGGTCGCGGAGTTCGTAGAGGATCTCCTCCATCTCGTACGCGGCCGTGATCGTCTCGATCAGGACGGTCGCGCGGACCGTGCCCTGCGGGATGCCGCAGTACTCCTGCGCGAACACGAACACCTCGTTCCACAGGCGGGCTTCGAGGTGCGACTCCGTCTTCGGGAGGTAGAAGTACGGGCCCTTGCCGAGGTCCAGCAGCCGCTGGGCGTTGTGGAAGAAGTACAGGCCGAAGTCGACGAGCGCGCCGGGGACGGGGGTGCCGTCGGCGTCGACGAGATGGCGCTCGTCGAGGTGCCAGCCGCGCGGGCGCATGACGACCGTCGCCAGTTCCTCGTTCGGGCGCAGGGCGTACGACTTGCCGGTGCGCTCGTCGGTGAAGTCGATGTTCCGGGTGTAGGCGTCGGCCATGTTCACCTGGCCGAGGACCACGTTCTCCCAGGTCGGCGCGGAGGCGTCCTCGAAGTCCGCGAGCCACACCCGGGCCCCGGAGTTGAGGGCGTTGATCGTCATCTTGCGGTCGGTGGGGCCGGTGATCTCGACGCGGCGGTCGTCCAGCGCGGCGGGGGAGGGGGCCACGCGCCACGAGTCGTCGGCACGGATCGCGGCGGTCTCCGGGAGGAAGTCGAGCGTGGAGGTGCGGGCGATCTCGGCGCGCCGCTCCGTGCGGCGGGCCAGCAGTTCGTCACGCCGGGGCGTGAACCGGCGGTGCAGTTCGGCCACGAAGGCGAGGGCGGCCTGGTCAAGGATCTCGTCCTGGCGGGGCAGGGGCTCGGCGTCGACGATGGCCAGCGGGGACGGCGCTGGTGCGGACATGAGCGGTCACTTCCTTCAGCGGGCGTGGCACCGGGTGTCGGTCGACCCGGGTGGGACGGTGAACGCCCGAGGATGAGCCGGGCGCCTCTGGGAAATGGATACTAGTTTCCTCATGGTGGAAGTTCAATGTTTTGTTGATGTCAAGATTCTTCGGGTCGAGGCGGGTCGAGGAGGGGTCCGGGTGGGGCGGTGCCGGGTCCCGTGCCCCTCACTCCAGGTGGGCCAGGTCGGCCTCGATGTCGATGTCGTACGGCCGCGCCACGTCCCCGCACTCGACGAGCGTGAGCCCGCCGCCGTGATCCCGCAGATAGGCGCGTGCCCCCCGGTCGCCGGTGGCCGTCTCGGCGATCCCCGCCCAGTGCGCGGCGCCGAAGAGGACGGGATGGCCTCGCACCCCGTCGTACGCGGCCGCCGCGAGCGAGTCCTGCGACCCGTACGCGGCGAGGACGCGGGCCACCGCCTCCGGGCCGATGCCCGGCTGGTCGACGAGTGAGACCAGGGCGGCGCCGGCGCCCGTCCCGGCCAGCGACTCCAGTCCGGCCCGCAGTGAGGAGCCCATGCCCTCGGCCCACTCCGGGTTGTCGACCAGGACGCAGCCGGGCAGTTCGGCCCGCGCGCGTACGGTCGCCGCGTCGGCGCCCAGGACCACATGGATCCGGGTGCAGCCGCCCGTCCGCAGCACCCCGGCCGCGTGTTCGACCAGGGGGCGGCCGCGGTGGGTCAGCAGGGCCTTGGGTCGGCCGCCGAGGCGGCGCCCGCCGCCGGCGGCCAGCAGCAATCCGGCGACATGGCCCGGGGGCCGGGGCCGGGTCTCGTGGTGCGTCATGTCCCCTGCATACCCGACCGGGCGACGGTGTCGCGTGAAGCCGGACGGACCGGCAGCCGGCTCGGTGGGATCCCGGGACTGAATTTCGGTCCCCGTGGTGGCGCTCGCCACACCGATTGGCGTTAACTGTCCCGCGCCACCTCCGGCGCCCGACCGACGCCACCGGTGGCGGGCCGTGCGCGGGTGCACGGCCGTGCCTCGCGCGTGTGGGAGCGGGCGGGGAGGGGGGAGGGCTGTGTTGCGGAGCTTGGGGCAGAGGCCAGTGACCGGCAGTGACGAGGATCCGAGGGTGGCGGGCTTGCGGTCGGCCGTGTCCCGGCTGCGTCGTGAACTGGCCGCGCATCCGGCGGAGTTCCCGGACCGCGGGATCGCCGAGGACGAACTGGCGGTCCTCGCGGCGATGGCGGTCACCGGCATGCCCGAGGTGCCGCGGTTACGGCGGTCCCTCCTGCTGATCGCGGGATCGATAGGGTCGGTCAGCGCGTTGTCCAGGGGGCTGGCGGACGTGCGTACGGCGGTCGAACTCTTCGGGGAGCCACCGCGACGGCACTGACCGTCCCGGCGACCGGGTGGACGGCGGCGCGGCCCGCTTCAGGAGCGAGGAAGCCGCGGTGAACCCTGCCGGACCCGCGTCCCCCCCCACCCTGGGTCAGTTCCCCGCGCCCGAACTCGCCAGCGCCTGCGACAGTTCGACCGCCACCTGCCGCAGCACCGGCACGATCCGCTCCGTCGCCGTCTCGGTGACGCGTCCGGCGGGGCCGGAGATGGAGATGGCCGCGGCGGTGGGGGAGCCGGGGACGGAGACGGCGAGGCAACGGACGCCGATCTCCTGCTCGTTGTCGTCGATGGCGTACCCGACCCGGCGGACCTCCTCCAGGGCGCTCAGGAAGCCCTCGGGAGTGGTGATCGTCTTCTCGGTGGCGGCCGGCATGCCCGTACGAGCGAGCAGGGCGCGGACCTCGTCGGCCGGGACGTCGGCGAGAAGGGCCTTGCCGACGCCGGTGGAGTGGGGCAGCACCCGGCGGCCCACCTCGGTGAACATCCGCATGGAGTGCTTGGACGGCACCTGGGCCACGTACACGATCTCGTCGCCGTCCAGGAGTGCCATGTTCGCCGTCTCGCCGGTCTCCTCCACCAGGCGCGCGAGGTAGGGCCGCGCCCAGGTGCCGAGCAGCCGGGACGCCGACTCGCCGAGGCGGATCAGGCGCGGGCCGAGGGCGTACCGCCGGTTGGACTGCTGGCGGACGTACCCGCAGACCACCAGCGTCCGCATCAGCCGGTGGATGGTCGGCAGCGGCAGCCCGCTGCTCGCGGACAACTCACTGAGGCCCACCTCGCCGCCGGCGTCCGCCATCCGCTCCAGCAGATCGAAGGCACGCTCCAGGGACTGGACGCCACCGGAGGACGACTTGGTGGACTCGGTGGCGCTGGCGCTGGACGTCGGCACGGGCACGGTCCTTTCGGATGGCAGGGAGGTCGCAGCCTACCGGGCAGTTCGTTGACTGCTCGCTTGTGCGTCACTACGTTCTGCTCAGTGGAATTCTAATTCCGTCTTGTGAAAACATCCAGACCGGATGCCGTCGAGGCAGAGTGGAGAGGCGCACCCTTGACGGGGTGCGGGCGGGGGTGAAAACTCCTTCAACAGAACGTTGAATTCCGTTACGCGGAAGTAAATACCGTGACACGGAAGTGAACGGCGGTACGGCGAGAGGGGTCCGGGTGTCCGAGGCTGAACTGGTGATGCGATCGACGCGTGTCCTCACCCCCGAAGGGTCGCGCGCCGCCGCGGTGGTCGTCGCCGACGGCAGGATCACGGCCGTCCTCCCGTACGACGCCGAGGTGCCGTCCGGCGCCCGCCTGGAGGATCTCGGGGACCACGTCCTGCTGCCGGGCCTGGTCGACACCCACGTCCATGTCAACGACCCCGGCCGCACCCACTGGGAGGGCTTCTGGACGGCCACGCGCGCCGCGGCGGTCGGCGGCATCACCACCCTCGTCGACATGCCGCTCAACTCCCTCCCGCCGACCACGACGCCCGGCCATCTCCGCACCAAGCGCGAGGTGGCCGCCGACAAGGCGCACATCGACGTCGGCTTCTGGGGCGGCGCGCTGCCCGACAACGTCAAGGAACTGCGGCCGCTGCACGACGCCGGGGTCTTCGGCTTCAAGGCGTTCCTGTCGCCGTCGGGCGTGGACGAGTTCCCGCACCTGGACCGGGACGGACTCGCCCGCTCCCTGGCCGAGATCGCCGGCTTCGGGGGCCTGCTCATCGTCCACGCCGAGGATCCGCACCACCTCGACGCCGCACCGCAGCGGGGCGGCCCCCGCTACGCCGACTTCCTCGCCTCCCGCCCGCGCGACGCCGAGGACAGCGCCATCGCGACCCTCGTCGCCGAGGCCCGCCGCCTCGACGCACGCGTCCACGTCCTCCACCTCTCCTCCGCCGACGCGCTCCCGCTGATCGCCGAGGCCAAACGGGACGGCGTACGCATCACCGTCGAGACCTGCCCCCACTACCTCACCCTCACCGCCGAGGAAGTCCCGGACGGGGCCAGCGAGTTCAAGTGCTGTCCGCCCATCCGGGAGTCGGCCAACCAGGATCTGCTGTGGCGGGCCCTCGCGGACGGCACGATCGACTGCGTGGTCACCGACCACTCCCCGTCCACGGCCGACCTGAAGACCGACGACTTCGCCACCGCCTGGGGCGGCATCTCCGGCCTGCAGCTCAGCCTCGCGGCGGTCTGGACGGAGGCCCGCGGGCGCGGCCACGCCCTGGAGGACGTGGTCCGCTGGATGTCGTCGCGCACCGCCGAACTGGTGGGCCTCGACGACCGCAAGGGCGCCATCGAGGCCGGCCGCGACGCCGACTTCGCCGTCCTCGCCCCGGACGAGACCTTCACCGTCGACCCGGCCGCCCTCCAGCACCGCAACCGCGTCACCGCGTACGCCGGCAAGACCCTGTACGGCGTGGTCAAGTCCACCTGGCTGCGCGGCGAACGGATCGTCGCGGACGGCGAGTTCACCACCCCGAAGGGACAACTCCTCACCCGCACCCCCTGATCCACCCTCCGCACCCGCGGCAGGTGACCACCGAAAGGCAGACCTGATCATCGTGACGGCGCAGCAGCACTCCCCGTTGGCGAGCTTCACCGGCGACGCGCGCCCGTACGGCGGCGGCGACCCGTACGCGGACTACCGCACCGCCGACTTCCCCTTCACCCGGTACGCCGACCTCGCCGACCGCAGGCTCGGCGCCGGTGTGGTCGCCGCCAACGACGAGTTCTTCGCCCAGCGCGAGAACCTGCTGGTGCCCGAGCGCGCCGAGTTCGACCCCGAGCACTTCGGGCACAAGGGCAAGATCATGGACGGCTGGGAGACGCGTCGCCGCCGGGGTGCCTCGGCCGACCACCCCTGGCCCACGGCCGACGACCACGACTGGGCCCTGATCCGCCTGGGCGCCCCCGGTGTGATCCGCGGGATCGTCGTCGACACCGCCCACTTCCGGGGCAACTACCCGCAGGCCGTCTCCGTCGAGGCCGCGTGCGTGGCCGGATTCCCGTCGCCGCAGGAACTGCTCGCCGACGACGTGAAGTGGACGACCCTCGTCCCGCGCACCGCGGTCGGCGGCCACGCGGCCAACGGTTTCCAGGTCTCCGTCGAGCAGCGCTTCACCCACGTCCGCCTGAACCAGCACCCCGACGGCGGCGTCGCCCGGCTGCGCGTGTACGGGGAGGTCGTGCCGGACCCGGCCTGGCTGGCCGCCCTCGGCACCTTCGACGTGGTCGCCCTGGAGAACGGCGGCCGGGCCGAGGACGCCTCCAACCTCTTCTACTCACCCGCCACCAACACCATCCAGCCCGGCCGCGCCCGGGTGATGCACGAGTGCTGGGAGACCCGTCGGCGCCGCGACCAGGGCAACGACTGGATCCGCTACCGCCTCGCCGCCCAGTCCGAGATCCGCGCGCTGGAGATCGACACGGCGTACCTCAAGGGCAACGCGGCCGGCTGGGCCACGGTCTCGGTGCGCGACGGCGAGGACGGCGGCCACGGCGAGACGGGCGACTGGACCGAGATCCTCCCCCGAACCCGTCTCCAGCCCGACACCCTGCACCGCTTCGTCCTCGACACCCCGGTCGTGGCCACCCACGCCCGCGTCGACATCTACCCCGACGGCGGCATCTCCCGCCTGCGCCTCTTCGGCTCCCTGACGGAGGAGGGCACAGCCCGTCTGTCGGCACGCCACCAGGAACTGGGCGGCTGAGCGACGCCCCGGGAAGGGGGCGCGACCCGGCCCGCCCCGGACGGCCGACGTGTCACCGGGGCTTCCGGCTCTCCGCCGCCGCGAACAGCGCGAGTGCCAGGACGATCAGCGCGATGCTCACATAGATCTCGTAGCCGTCCAGGGCGCTCCACCGCTGCGTCACCCCCCACCCCAGCCAGCCGGTGAGTTCGTGGACAAGACCGCCCGTGCCCTGCAGCAGGGCGAGGAACCCGAAGAACTCCAACAACTGCTTCATGTCCCGGATCCTCGCCCCGCGACCCCCTCGCCTTCATCGGCCGCGGGGTGCGGACGGACCGACCGGAGTACCGATCCACGGGACCGGCGGGCGCCGAAAGTCGACGGGGCGCCGACTTTCGTCGCGATCACCGGTGCGAGGGAGGTGGCGGGGTCCGACCCCGCGTAGATTCGTCGACCGTGAAGGGTGACATGGCGGTGCCGGGGCCCCGGGCCTTCCCCGGGCGGAGCTGGCTGCTGCCGTCGGCCCTGCTCGACGACGACCTCGCTCCCGGCTCCGGCCCTGGCCAGGACTCCGGCCCAGGCCGCCCCGGGCGGCCCAGGCGGACCGCGCGCGACTGGGTCGTCGACTTCACCTGTTTCCTGATGGCCGTGTTCATCGGTCTCCTCGGCATGGAGACGGTCAGGAACGAGCCCGACCTGCCGCAGACCTTCGCCGTCCTCGACCAGGTGCTGGGCGCGCTCGCCTGCGCGGCGGTCTGGCTGCGCCGCCGCTGGCCCGTCGGCCTCGCCGTGGCGATGCTCCCGGTCTGCTTCGTGTCCAACACCGCGGGCGGCGCCGGCCTCGTCGCCCTCTTCACCCTCACCGTGCACCGGCCCTTCCGGTACGTGGCCTGGATCGGCGGCGCGAGCCTGGCCCTGAACCCGCTGTTCTACCTGCTGCGCCCGGAACCGGACCTCGCCTACGCCTGGGCGGTCCTCCTGGCCCTGTTCCTCACCGCCGCCATCGTCGGCTGGGGCATGTTCGTGCGCTCCAAGCGGCAGCTCATGCTGAGCTTCCGGGACCGCGCCCGGCGCGCCGAGACGGAGGCGGCGCTCCGGGCCGAGCAGGCGCAACGGCTCGCCCGCGAGTCCATCGCGCGGGAGATGCACGATGTCCTGGCGCACCGCCTCACCCTGCTGAGCGTGCACGCGGGCGCGCTGGAGTTCCGCCCCGACGCCCCCCGCGCCGAGATCGTCCGCGCGGCGGGCGTCATCCGGGAGAGCGCCCACGAGGCCCTCCAGGACCTCCGCGAGATCATCGGAGTGCTGCGCGCGGGCGAACCCGACGAGGCGGGGCGCCCCCAGCCCACCCTCACCGCGCTCGACACGCTCGTCGCCGAGTGCCGCGAGGCCGGCATGAAGGTCACCCTCGACCAGCACGTCACCGACCGCGCCGCCGTTCCCGCCTCCGTCGGCCGCACCGCGTACCGCATCGCCCAGGAGTGCCTGACCAACGCCCGCAAGCACGCCCCCGGCGCCGAGGTCACCGTCACGGTCACGGGCGCCCCGGGCGAGGGGTTCACCGTCCGCGTACGCAACCCCGCGCCCCCTGGGGAGGTCCCGCACGTCCCCGGCTCCGGCCAGGGCCTCATCGGCCTCACCGAGCGCGCCACCCTGGCCGGGGGCCGCCTCGACCACGGTCCCGAGGCGGACGGCGGCTTCGCGGTGCGGGCGGCGCTGCCCTGGGACTGACCCCGGTCAACTCCTTCGAACCTCCGACCGGAACACCCGTATCGGGGTGCGCCGCGCCATCTCATCCCCCAAGATGGCCAGTTGACCCGTACGGCCGCTGAGGCACGTACGGCACACAGCACCGGAGCGTCCCGGGATCGGGACGGGAGGGGACAGCGCAGTGAGTGTCGGGGGACGGAATCCGTATCAGCCACCCTGGCCGCCACCGGACGGCGGACCACACCCACCGCACCTCCCGTACCTTCCGCCGTATCCCCCCTACGGCCCGCCGCCCACGCTCGTGCGGCGGCTGCGGGAGGACGAGTGGCCGCCGCTCAGGGAGTTCCTGAGCGGCCTCCGGCTGCACGGCTGCCTCTGGGCGCTGGCCGCGATGTGCGCGTGGCCGATGGTGGTCGGTCTGCTCGTGGGCTACCCGCTGGCGCGATCGGCCCGCCGTCCCGCCCGCCGGATCTTCCCCTCCCGCCCCCGCCACCGCACCCTGGACGACGACGTGACACGGATGCAGCGCCGACGCGCCTGGACGGCCACCCTCATGTCGCTGCTGATCCTGGCGGTCTACGGCAAACCGGAGGACGTCGACCAGGCGCAGCAGCAGTTCATGATGAGGCTGACGGTCAGCCCCTGGCTGCTGCTCCTGAGCGCGCCCGTCGTCGTCGCCGCCCTGTTCCGCTGGTCGTCGCCGGGCGCGCGCCGGACCATGCGCGCCCCGCTGCGCGCCGCCGGCAGGTCCGCCCTGTGGTACGTCGGCGCCTTCACCGCGATCCCGCTCCTCGGCGGGGCGATCTACTACACCCGCACCCGCCTGGACCAGGACCTGAGCCTGTGGGCGCCCCTCGCCCTCCTCGTCCCGCTGCTCTGGGTGCTGCTCTTCATCGTGTTCGCCACCGGGCCCGCCGTGCGCAGCGCGTTCAACACCGTCGATGTGCACCCCGCGCTCCCCGCGCTGCTCACCGGCGCCCTGGTCTGGGAGTTCTCCGCCATCAACCTCGCCGTCGGCGGCCTCCCGCCGGGCCCGCCCCTGGTCCAGCTCGCCGCCCTCATCGGCGGCCCGGCCTCGGTGACGGCGGTCGCGTGGTGGGAGATCCGCCGGCTGCGCACCCGGTACGGGGTCCGTCTGCGTGCCTGAGGAGCGCACCCCGCCGCGCTCACGCCCGGCGCGGCACCACCCGCCGGCCCGCCGCGCCGTACACCCAGGCGGACGCCTCGTCGATGAAGTCACCGGGGAAGCCGACGCGGAAGGTCGTGGTCTCCTCCAGCCGGGCCAGCACCTCCTCGGGGAGGACGAGCCGGGCCGCACCCAGGTTGTCCATGAGCTGCTCGACGCGGCGGGCGCCGAGGATGGGGTGGACGGCGGGGGAGTGGGCCATGGTCCAGGCGATGGCGATCTGCGCCGGGGTGGCGCCGAGTTCGTCCGCGGCGCCCTGCACGGCCTCCGCGACCGCGCGCTCGCGCGCCCCGATCGCCTCGGCCGACAGCCGGGTCGCGGTGCCGGGCGCCACCCCGCCCGGGCGGGTGTACTTGCCGGACAGGACGCCGTTGTGCAGGGGACTCCAGGCCGCCACCGACATGCCGAACGCCTCCGCCATCGGCAGCAGCTCGCGCTCGATGTCCCGGTCGAGCAGGCTGTAGGGCACCTGCAGCGCCGACAGCGCCGACCAACCCCGCCACTCCGCCAGGGTGTTGGCGCGCGCGACCACCCAGGCCGGGGCGTCCGAGATACCGACGTAGAGCACCTTCCCGGACCGTACGGCGTCGTCGAGGGCGCGCATCGTCTCCTCGACGGGGGTGTTCCGGTCCCAGATGTGCACCCAGTAGAGGTCGATGTAGTCGGTGCCCAGGCGCCTGAGGCTCGTCTCCAGGGACAGCGCGAGGTTCTTGCGGTGGTTGCCGGCCGCGTTGGGGTCGCTGCCGTCCCGGGAGACGGTGTACTTGGTGGACAGCACGAACCGGTCGCGCCGCCCCTTGAGCAGTTCGCCGACGATCCGCTCGCTCTCCCCGCCCCGGTAGTTGACGGCCGTGTCGATCACGTTCCCGCCGGCCTCCGCGTACACGTCGAGGATCCGCGCGCACTCCTCCCGGGGCGCCCCCACCCCGCCCTGCTCGCCGAACGTCATGGCGCCCAGGAACAGCTCGGAGACGCGCAGCCCGGTCCGGCCCAGGAGTCGGTAACGCACCCAAAACCTCCGTCAGTTGAATGCCGTACCGGCCGACACTAACGGGTCGGCCGTGGCGGCGCGGCGGTCCGGGCGCGGAGCCTCATTACGGTAGGACCCCGTGACCGGCACCAGAGGTGCTTCATGACCGACTTCCGAACGGTGGGCCGATGACCGCGATCCGACTCCTCCTCGTCGACGACGACCCCCTCGTGCGCGCCGGGCTCACGTTCATGCTGGGCGGCGCCGACGACATCGAGATCGTGGGCGAGGGCGCCGACGGCGACGAGGTGGACGCCCTCGTCGACCGCACCCGCCCCGACGTCGTCCTCATGGACATCCGGATGCCTACCGTCGACGGTCTCACCGCCACCGAGCGGCTGCGCACCCGCGCGGACGGGCCCCAGGTCGTCGTTCTGACCACCTTCCACGCCGACGACCAGGTCCTGCGCGCGCTGCGCGTGGGCGCCGCCGGCTTCGTCCTCAAGGACACCCCGCCCGCCGACATCGTCGAGGCGGTGCGCCGGGTCGCGGCCGGTGACCCCGTCCTCTCGCCCGCCGTCACCCGCCGGCTCATGGCCCACGCCGCCGGCGGCGCCCCCGACACCCGCCGTGACACCGCCCGTTCGCGCGTCGCCGTCCTCAACGACCGCGAACGCGAGGTCGCCGTCGCCGTCGGCCGCGGCGCCTCCAACGCGGAGATCGCCGCGGAACTCTTCCTCAGCGTCGCCACCGTCAAGACCCACGTCTCCCGCATCCTCGCCAAGCTCGACCTCAACAACCGCGTGCAGATCGCCCTGTTGACGTACGACGCGGGGCTGCTGGACGACGACGGGCACTCCTGAGCCGCTCCGGGAGTTGGACGGGTGAGGGGGAGACCATGGGACACGAGCGTGTGATCGATCTGGGGGAGTACGGGCCGGGGTTCACCGCGAACCCGTACCCCGTCTACGCCGAACTGCGCGAACGGGGTCCCGTGCACCGGGTCCGGCTGCCGGAACCCGACGCGCACCACGAGGTCTGGCTCGTCGTCGGGTACGAGGAGGCCCGGGCGGCGCTCGCCGACCCCCGGCTGTCCAAGGACGGCTCGAAGATCGGGATGACCTTCCTCGACGAGGAGCTGATCGGCAAGTACCTGCTGGTCGCCGACCCGCCCCAGCACACCCGGCTGCGCGGGCTGATAACCCGGGAGTTCACCGGACGCCGGGTCGAGATGCTGCGGCCGAGGATCCAGGAGATCACCGACTCGCTGCTCGACGCGATGGTGCCGCGGGGCCGCGCCGACCTCGTGGAGTCCTTCGCGTACCCCCTGCCGCTCACCGTCATCTGTGAGCTCCTCGGCGTGCCCGAGATCGACCGGGCGGCCTTCCGGAAACTGTCCACGGAGGCGGTCGCGCCGACCAGCGGCGAGAGCGAGTACCAGGCGTACGTCCAACTCGCCTCCTATCTGGGCGAGTTGATCGAGGACAAGCGCTGTTCACCGCCCGCCGACGACCTGCTGAGCGCCCTGATCCGGACGACCGACGAGGACGGCGACCGCCTGTCACCCACCGAACTGCGCGGCATGGCCTTCATCCTCCTGATCGCCGGCCACGAGACCACGGTCAACCTCGTCACCGGAGCGGTCCACGCACTGCTCACCCATCCCGGCCAACTCGCCGAGGTCCGGGCCGACCCGGGTCTCGTCGACGCGGTCGTGGAGGAGACGCTGCGCCACGAGGGCCCGGTGGAGAACGCGACGTTCCGTTACGCCGCGGAGCCGCTGGACATCGGGGGCACGGTCGTCCCGGCGGGTGACGCGGTCCTGATCGGCCTGGCCGCCGCCGACCGCGACGGCGCCCGCTATCAGGGCCCCGACGGCTTCGACCTCCACCGCGACACACGCGGCCACCTCGCCTTCGGCCACGGCATCCACTACTGCCTCGGCGCACCCCTGGCCCGGCTGGAGGCCCGGGTCGCCCTCAGGTCCCTCCTGGACCGCTGCCCCGACCTGACCCTGGACGGCCCCCCGGGCCCATGGCTCCCGGGCATGCTGATGCGGGGGGTACGGAGCCTTCCGCTCCGCTGGTGAGAGTGATTCTCCGCCGGCCTGAAAAGCAGGGGGCGTGGCCCCTGCTGTTCATCGGTGGGGCGCGGGGCGAACTGCGCGAGAAGCCCCACCGGCCCGCGGCCGCGACACCACACGAGCCCCCCGGACGGAGCGGACCCCGCACGCCGGAGGCCGAGCGCTACTCCCGGCCCCCCGCGATCTCCCCGAGGTTCACGGGCCGGTGCTCCAGCCGGGACAGCTCGCACGCCTCGGCGACGCGGAGTGCCTGGAGTGCTTCACGCCCGTCGCACGGGTTGGCCCGCTCCCCGCGCACGACCTCGACGAACGCGCCGATCTCGGCCTCGTAGGCGGCGGCGAAACGTTCCAGGAACCCCGTCCACGGCTTGTCCGCCGGCGGCGGCCCCTTCGGCTCCGTGGACGCGACCGGCGTACGGTCGTCCAGGCCCACCACCACGGTGTCCAGCTCCCCGGCCAGCTCCAGCCGCACGTCGTACCCGGCCCCGTTCACCCGCGCCGCCGTGGCCGTCACGAGCGTGCCGTCCTCCAGGGTGAGGACGGCCGCCGCGGTGTCCAGGTCGTGCGCCTCCCGGAACATCGGATGCCCGGCGTCCGACCCGGTGGCGTACACGGTGGTGACCTCGCGCCCCGTCACCCACCGCACGATGTCGAAGTCGTGGATCAGCGTGTCCCGGTAGATCCCGCCCGAGACCGTCAGGTATTCCGCGGGCGGCGGTGTCCGGTCGGCCGTGAGGGCCCGTACGGTGTGCAGCCGCCCGAGCCGGCCCGCGCGCACCGCCTCCCGCGCGGTGACATAGCCGGAGTCGAAACGCCGCTGGAAGCCCATCTGCAGCACCGTCCCGGCCGCGTCGACCTCGGTCAGCGCGTTTAACGTGTTCGGCAGGTCCACGGCGATGGGTTTCTCGCAGAACACCGGGAGACCCGAGCGTGCTGCCCGACCGATCAGTTCGCCGTGGGCCGAGGTCGCGGCCGTGATGACCACGGCGTCCACACCCCAGGTGAAGATCTCGTCCACCCCCGGAGCCACCGTCTCGCCGAGGCGTTCCGCGAGGTCGTGGGCCCGGGCCCGGTCGACGTCCGTGATGATCAGAGAGCCGACGTCGCGGTGGCGGCTGAGCGTGGTCGCGTGGAACGTCCCGATGCGACCCGCGCCGATGAGTCCGATGCGCATGGGAAACAAAGTGGGGTCGCACCCGCCGCTGTGTCAATGCTTTGTCCGGACAACCGAACCACGCAACTTCCCGTCATCCGGCACCGGGGCTACGCTCGGCCCGTGCCGAAACCAGAAGAGGCTCCGACCGTGTCGCTCCAGCTCAGCGTCGACCGCAGCAGTCCGGTCCCGCTCTACTTCCAGCTGTCCCAGCAGCTGGAGGCGGCGATCGAGCACGGCGAGCTGACCCCGGGCAGTCTGCTGGGCAACGAGATCGAGCTGGCGGCCCGCCTCGGCCTGTCCCGCCCCACCGTCCGCCAGGCCATCCAGTCCCTGGTCGACAAGGGCCTGCTCGTACGCCGCCGCGGCGTGGGCACCCAGGTCGTGCACAGCCAGGTCAAACGGCCCCTGGAACTGAGCAGCCTCTACGACGACCTGGAGGCCGCCGGCCAGCGCCCGGCCACCCGCGTCCTGCTCAACACCACCGTCGCCGCGTCCGCCGAGGTCGCCGCCGCCCTGGCCGTCGCGGAGGGCGGCGAAGTCCACCGTATCGAGCGACTCCGTCTGGCTCACGGCGAACCCGTGGCCTACCTGTGCAACTACCTCCCCGCCGACCTCATCGACCTCGACTCCCCCCAGCTCGAAGCGACCGGCCTGTACCGCCTGATGCGCGCCGCCGGCATCACCCTGCACAGCGCCCGCCAGACCATCGGCGCGAAGGCGGCCACCCCGGACGAGGCCGACCGCCTCACCGAACCCGAGGGCGCCCCCCTGCTCACCATGCAGCGCACCACTTTCGACGACACGGGCCGCGCCGTCGAGTACGGCACCCACATCTACCGGGCCTCGCGCTACTCGTTCGACTTCCAGCTGCTGGTGAGGGCGTAGAGAGGTCTCCGCCCCGCGCCCCTGTGGAGCACGGGGCGCAGCCCCTGCTCCACAGGGGCGCGGGGAACTGCGCGACCAGCCCTCACGCACCCGCACCCGAAAAACAATGAGGCGGCACCCCCCGCCCCCACGGCGCACCAAGCGGAGCGCTAAGGCAGAATCGGCCCGATGAGCACCTACCGCGACTTCACCCACCGCGGCTCCGCGCGGGCCACCGTCCTGCGGACCGTGGGAACGCGCGAGCGCCGCTCCCACCTGACGGCCCCCCGCGTCCCCACCGTCGGCATCGACATCGGCGGCACGAAGGTGATGGCGGGCGTCGTGGACGCCGACGGCAACATCCTGGAGAAGCTCCGCACGGAGACCCCGGACAAGTCCAAGAGCCCCCAGGTCGTCGAGGACACCATCACGGAACTCGTCCTGGACCTCTCCGACCGGCACGACGTGCACGCCGTCGGCATCGGCGCCGCCGGCTGGGTGGACGCGGACCGCAACCGCGTCCTGTTCGCCCCCCACCTGTCCTGGCGCAACGAGCCCCTGCGCGACCGCCTCGCCGGCCGCCTGGCCGTACCGGTCCTCGTCGACAACGACGCCAACGCCGCCGCCTGGGCGGAGTGGCGGTTCGGCGCCGGCCGCGACGAGGACCACCTGGTCATGATCACCCTCGGCACCGGCATCGGCGGCGCGATCCTGGAGGACGGCCAGGTCAAGCGCGGCAAGTTCGGTGTCGCGGGCGAGTTCGGCCATATGCAGGTCGTGCCCGGCGGCCACCGCTGCCCGTGCGGCAACCGCGGCTGCTGGGAGCAGTACAGCTCGGGGAACGCCCTGGTCAGGGAGGCCCGTGAACTCGCGGCGGCCGACTCCCCGGTGGCGTACGGGATCATCGAGCACGTCAAGGGGAACATCGGGGACATCACCGGCCCGATGATCACCGAGCTGGCCCGCGAGGGCGACGCGATGTGCATCGAGCTGCTCCAGGACATCGGCCAGTGGCTCGGCGTCGGCATCGCCAACCTCGCAGCCGCCCTCGACCCCTCCTGCTTCGTCATCGGCGGCGGTGTCTCGGCCGCCGACGACCTGCTGATCGGCCCCGCCCGGGACGCCTTCCGCCGCCACCTCACCGGCCGCGGCTACCGCCCCGAGGCCCGGATCGCCCGCGCCCAGCTCGGGCCCGAGGCCGGCATGGTGGGCGCCGCCGACCTCGCCAGACTCGTCGCCCGTCGCTTCCGGCGCGCGAACCGGCGCCGGGTGGAGCGGTACGAGCGCTACGCGCGGTACGTGGAGGCCCGCCGCACCACCCAGGACACCGCGTGACCACCTCGGTGCCGCGCCAGGGCTCCTCCCCCGAGGAGCCGGAGCGGCCCGCCGAGGACCGCAGGCACCGCAACCGCCGCCGGGCGATCACCCTGGCGATCATCGTGCTGCTCATCGGCGTACCCGCCGGCTACCTGGTGATCTCCGCCAACCAGAGCCGCGACAGCGGCAAGGACAAGGAGGAGAAGTACTCGGCGACCGGCCTCACCGCCCACTGGCCCTCCCTGGTCCAGCGGCGCCTCTACCAGGTGCCGATCCCGCCGTACTCCAAGCACGTCGCCTACTACGAGACGAACAACTGGCGGACCAGCCGTCTCTACGTGCAGTTCTATACGAGCAACGAGGGCCTGGAGAGCTTCCTGAACCAGATCGGCGCCCGCACCGCCGACCTGAAGAAGGACAAGATGGCCATCAACGCCCGCGACCGGGGGATCGTCGGCTGGGACTTCACCGGAGTCGGCCCCTGGTACGGCCTCGTCAGCGACCGCAAGAACCCCGCCCCCACCCACGACATCGTCGTGAACCGGACCAACCCGGACCATCCGATGGTGTACGTGGTCTCACGCACCGTGCCCTGACCTGCGCGGACGCCGTGGCGGGCGGGCCGTCGCCCGCTCGTCACGACCGATTGTCAGAGCCCGCCCGTAGAGTCGGAGACAGTGATCGGAGCCGCACCCCGGGCGGCTCCACCGACCGGAGGCGGGGTGACCGGACACATGGGGGACACCGCCGTTCCCGGGACCGGCCCGGCCGCCACCGCGCCCACGGCCGTTTCCGTCCGGCTGGCCGCCGTCTTCCTCCCGGCCCCGCTGCCCCGCCACGGCCGGTTCGCGTTCTGGGACCCGGCGGGCGGCGAGCCGCCACCGGGAGACACCGAGGACCTCACGGTCGTACGGCAACACGGCTCCGGAGCCCGCAGAGGCACCGTCCCCGCCGTGTGCCTGCCGGTCGGCAAAGCCCTCCCCCTGCTCGCCCGTGCCCGCCGCGACCCTGCCGCCCACCCCGCCACGGCCTGCTGGGGCGCGGCCGCGCTGCACGCGCTGCGCCTGGTCGCCCGGGGCCGCCTGTTGCCCGGACTGACCGCCGAGGGGTACGACGCCTGGCGCGCGGGCCCCCTCGACCCGGACGACATCGCCCACCTCAGGGCCGTCGCCGCCGCCCTGCCGTACGAGGGCCACGCGGTCCCGCTGCCCGGCAGGGGCCCGCTGCGGCTGCCCGAGCCGGAGCCCCTGGTGCGGTCCTTCCTGGACGCGGTCGCCGACACACTGCCGCGCGGCCCGGCGGCGCCGTACGTCTCCGGGAAACCGTTCGCCGCACAGGCCGGACAGCGGCTGCCGGGGGCCCGTGACTGGGCGGCCGAGGTCGCTGCCGGCATGGACGCGGGCGTACGCGTCTCCCTGCGCCTCGACCTCGCGGCCCACGACCTCTTCGACGACAGCGAAGGGGCCGGGCGGGCGGGCGCGGCGGTCGTCCAGGTGCACAGCCTCGCCGACCCCACTCTCGTCGCCGACGCGGCCGCACTGTGGTCGGGGGACGCGGACGCGGCGTTCGGGCCCCGCGCGCGCGTGGACGCCGCCCTCGCCGTCCGGCGCGCCGCCCGCGTCTGGCCGCCCCTGGACCGGCTCGGTGAACAGGACGTGCCCGACGTCCTCGCCCTCTCCGAGGACGAGCTGTCCGACCTGCTGGGCGTCGCCGCGACCCGGCTCGCGGCGGCCGGAGTCGCCGTGCACTGGCCCCGGGACCTGGCCCACGACCTGAGCGCCCGCGCCGAGGTCAGCCCGGCGCCCGGCTCCGCCACCGACGGCACCGGCTTCTTCGAGGGCGAGGAACTGCTGCGCTTCCGCTGGCAGCTGGCGCTCGGCGGCGACCCGCTCACCGAGGCCGAGATGGACAGCCTCGCGGAGGCTCACCGCCCGATCGTGCGCCTGCGCGACCAGTGGGTGCTCGTCGACCCGGCCCTCGTCCGCAAGGCCCGCAAACGCGAGCTGGGCCTGCTCGACCCCGTGGACGCCCTGTCCGTGGCCCTCACCGGCCAGGCGGAGGTCGACGGCGAGACGGTGGAGGCGGTACCGGTCGGAGCGCTGGCGTCCCTCCGCGACCGCCTGACGGCCGGCCTCCACCCGGTCGACCCGCCCCCCGGCCTCCGTGCCACCCTCCGCGACTACCAGCTCCGGGGCCTGGCCTGGCTGGACCTCATGACCTCCCTCGGCCTCGGCGGCTGCCTCGCCGACGACATGGGCCTCGGCAAGACGATCACGGTCATCGCCCTCCACCTGCGCCGGGACCGTCCGCAACCCACCCTGGTCGTCTGCCCGGCCTCCCTGCTGGGCAACTGGCAGCGCGAGATCACCCGCTTCGCCCCCGGAGTTCCCGTGCGCCGCTTCCACGGCCCCGACCGCACCCTGGACGACCTCGACGGCGGCTTCGTCCTCACGACCTACGGCACCATGCGCTCCACGGCCCCGCGCCTCGCCCAGCAGGAGTGGGGCATGGTCGTCGCCGACGAGGCCCAGCACGTCAAGAACCCCTACTCGGCGACGGCCAAGGCGCTGCGCACCATCCCGGCGCCCGCGCGCGTGGCGCTCACCGGCACCCCGGTCGAGAACAACCTCTCCGAGCTGTGGGCCCTCCTCGACTGGACGACGCCGGGGCTCCTCGGCCCGCTGAAATCGTTCCGCGCCCGCCATGCCCGCGCCGTGGAGAACGGCGAGGACCAGGAGGCGGTCACCCGTCTCGCCCGACTGGTCCGCCCCTTCCTGCTGCGACGCAAGAAGTCCGACCCGGGCATCGTCCCCGAACTCCCGCCCAAGACGGAGACCGACCACCCCGTCCCCCTCACCCGCGAACAGGCCGCGCTGTACGAGGCCGTGGTCCGCGAGTCGCTGCTCGCCATCGAGACGGCGGAGGGCATCGCCCGCCGGGGCATGGTCCTGAAACTCCTCGGCGCCCTCAAGCAGATCTGCGACCACCCGGCGCTGTATCTGAAAGAGGAGCCGGACACCGCCACCGGAGACCGGTTCGCCGCCCGCTCCGGCAAACTGGCGCTGCTGGACGAGCTGTTGGACACGCTGCTCTCCGAGGACGGCTCCGCGCTGGTCTTCACCCAGTACGTCGGCATGGCCCGCCTGATCACCGCGCACCTCGCCGCCCGCGCGGTCCCGGTCGAGCTGTTGCACGGCGGTACGCCGGTCACCGAGCGCGAACACATGGTGGACCGTTTCCAGAGCGGGGCGACACCGGTCCTCGTCCTCTCCCTGAAGGCGGCCGGCACCGGGCTGAACCTCACCCGCGCCGGCCATGTCGTCCACTTCGACCGCTGGTGGAACCCGGCCGTCGAGGAACAGGCCACCGACCGCGCCTACCGCATCGGCCAGACCCAGCCCGTCCAGGTGCACCGGCTCATCACCGAGGGCACCGTCGAGGACCGCATCGCCGAGATGCTGGAGGCCAAGCGGGCCCTGTCCGACGCCGTCCTCGGCTCGGGCGAGGCGGCCCTCACGGAGCTGACGGACCGGGAGCTGACCGACCTGGTGTCGTTGCGGAGGCAGACATGAGCGGGGGAGAGGAGACGCGGGAGGAGGCGGACTCGCTGGATCGCACGGCCGGGACCCGGCCCGCCGACGCGGCCCGCCGGGCGCTGCGCGCGGCGCGCGAGCGGGACAGGCACGGCGCCGAGACCGACGACCCCGGCGACTCGGCGCCGGAGACGCAGAGCACGCCGCCCGTGGCCCGGACGATCCGTCAGACCACCGCCCGGCCGGGTGACGTGGCGCGCGAGGCGTTGCGCAGGGCCGCGGAATCCAGGGCGGGGACTGTGCACGAGCCGGCGCGGGAGCGTGCGGACGCCGGGGAGCCGGCGGAGCGTACCGGCACCGCCGGGCCGGTGCGGCGGAGCGCCCCGGGCCCGGCGGCGGAAGGCGCCTGCGCCGGTCCCGGAAACCCGCCGTCAGCCGACGAGCCCTCCCCGGGTGCCCTGCCCGGGGAGGGAGGCGGGCCTGCCCCCCGCCCCGGCGACATCGCCCGCGAGGCGCTGCGGGCCGCCCGCGAGGCCACCGGCCGGGCCCGTGCCGAGGCGGCTCGTGTCGAGGCCGCCGACAGGGAGGGGCGGGCCGCACGGCGTGCGGCGGCGGAACACGACCGGGCGACGGCGAACGGTACCCACGACGGACGTGAACGCCTCGCAGGGGCAGCCGAGTCGCCTACCTCCGGAGAGAGGCCGGGATCCCGCGCGGCCTCCACGGCTGCCCCGGCCGCCCGGGACCGGGAGACGGCGGCCTCCCCCACGGTGGCCGAGAAGACGCCGGTACCGGACGGGACCGGCCCGAACTCCGTGCCGGACGCCCCCGGTTCGGCGGCGGGCGACCCCCCTGAGTCACCGTCACCCCGCCTCACGGCCTCGCCGACAGCCGACTCCTCCGGACGACGACCACCACGCCCCTCGGCCGCACCCGACCCGGAACCCGTACCCGACCCGGAACCCGTACCCGACCCGGAACCCGTACCCGACCCGGAGCTCGCCCCCGGCCGGCCGGCTCTCCCGCGGCCGGACACCGACCTCCCCGCGGCCCCCCGGGTCCCCCGCACCATGGCCGCCCCCTCCCGGGACGGTGAACTGCGGCGTACCTTCCGTCCGTTCCCGCCGCGCCCCTCGGCCGGGGAGGCGTTCGCGGAGAGCTGGTGGGGCAACGCCTGGGTGACGGCGCTGGAGGAGGGCGCGCTGGACCCCGCGCGGCTGGCGCGGGGGCGGGCCTACGCGGACAAGGGGCGGGTGGACGCGATCACCGTGACACCCGGGCTGGTGCTGGCGTATGTGCACGGCAGCAGGGCGCGGCCGTACCGGGTGCAACTGCGCCTGCGGACCCTGGACGAGGACGAGTGGGACCGCTTCCTGGACGCGGCGACGGAGCAGCCGGCCCACATCGCCGCGCTGCTGGACAAGGAACTGCCCCACAGCCTGGCCGGGCCCGGACCCCGGACCGGGGCGGGCCGGGGCGCACGTCTGCTGCCGGGGGCCGGTGAGCTGGAACCCCGGTGCAGCTGCCCCGACTTCGGGCACCCCTGCAAACACGCCGCGGCGCTCTGCTACCAGACCGCGCGGCTGCTGGACGAGGACCCGTTCGTGCTGCTGCTGTTGCGGGGCCGGGGCGAGCGGGAGCTGCTCGACGCGTTGTCACGACGGAACGCGGCCCGTGCGGCGCGCGCCGCACAGGATCAGGAGCCCGCGTCCCTGCCGGGTGTGCGGGCCCGTGACGCCCTCGCCCCGCGCACCCTCCCCCCGCTGCCCGCCCCGCTGCCCCCGCCGCCGCACCCGGAACAGCCGCCGGTGTACCCGGGCGCTCCCGGCGGCCCGGACCCCTTCGCACTGGACCAGTTGGCCACCGACGCGGCAGTCCGCGCGCACGCGCTGCTCACCACCGGACGCGACCCGGTGGCCGAACTGACGCTGTGGCAGGACGCGGTACGGCTCGCCGCCGCCCGCCCCGGCTCCGGTCTCACCGCCACGACCCGGGCTCTCTACGCGTCCCTGGCCGCGGCCACCGGCCGCACCCCGGCCGACCTGGCCCGCGCGGTCGCCGCCTGGCGGCAGGGCGGTCTCGAAGCGCTGACCGTGCTGGAGGAGGCCTGGGACCCGCCGGCCGGCCGCTTCGACCGCGCCCGCCCCCTGCTGCGCGCCGCGGACCTCCCGGCCTTCCGCCCCTGGCGCAACCACCTCACCCACCCCCGCGGCCACGTCCAGCTCCGCCTCGGCCGCGACGGCCTGTGGTACGCCTACGAGTCCGAACCGGGCCACGACGACTGGTGGCCGAGAGGCACCCCGGACCTCGACCCGGTCGGCGCCCTCACCGGGCTGGGCGCCTCCGACGACTGACGACCGGCGCCACGGGGCCGCGCCTCCTGCCCTGCGGACGGCGGCGCACCGCGTGACACGCGCCGCGCGACACGCGGGGATGTTTGTTCGACACCCTGGCCCGTCGCTCCGGCCGCCGCGTGCTTCGGCCCGATGACCTGCGCTCAGGTGAAGACGGTGTGAGAGTTGCCCGCTGATGTGCGGGAGCCGTCCGAGCCGATTCGGGGGCCTGGGGCCGAGCACCGGGCGGGGGACGTTAGCGTGGAGCGGTGACTGAGACGCAGACCCCCGCCCTCCAGTACCGGTTCGACGGGCCGGACGACGCCCCGGTCCTGATCCTCGGGCCCTCGCTCGGCACGACCTGGCACATGTGGGACCGCCAGGTCCCCGAACTGACCAAGCAGTGGCGGATCTTCCGCTTCGACCTGCCCGGTCACGGCGGCGCCCCCGCGTACCCCGGTGGTTCGGTCACCGAGCTGGCCGCCCGGCTGCTGGCCACGCTCGACGCCGTCGGCGTGCAGCGCTTCGGTTACGCGGGCTGCGCGCTCGGCGGCGCCATCGGGGCCGAGCTGGCGCTGCGTCACCCCGAGCGCCTCGCCTCGCTCGCGCTGATCGCCGCCTCGCCCCGCTTCGGCACGGCCGACGAGTTCCGGCAGCGCGGCGTGATCGTCCGCACGAACGGCCTCGACCCGATCGCCCGGACGTCCCCGGACCGCTGGTTCACGGGCGGGTTCGCCGCCGCGCAGCCCGCGATCACCGAGTGGGCGGTGCAGATGGTCCGCACCACCGACCCCGGCTGCTACATCGCCGCCTGCGAGGCGCTCGCCTCGTTCGACGTGCGCGCCGAACTCGGCCGCATCGGCGTCCCCACCCTCGTCCTCGTCGGCTCCGACGACCAGGTCACCGGCCCCGCCGAGGCCCGTACTCTCGTCGCGGGCATCCCGGACGCCCGGCTCGCCGTCGTCCCCGGTGCCTCGCACCTCGTTCCGGTCGAGCAGCCAGCCGCCGTCACCGACCTCCTCGTCCGGCACTTCTCCACCGCCTGGCAGCCCGCCTACGACTCCACCACCGGCCAGGTCGCCATCCCCACGACCCCGGTCAAGCCGGCCCTGGCCGTCGTGCCGCCGCAGGCGGGGCCGGTCGCCGAGATCGCCCCGGCAGCCGCCCAGCCCGAGGCGCTCGGGAGACCGGACCCGTACGACGCCGGGCTCAAGGTCCGCCGTGAGGTGCTCGGGGACGCGCACGTCGACCGGGCGCTGTCCACGGCGGACGAGTTCTCCGGCGACTTCCAGGAGTTCATCACCCGCTACGCCTGGGGCGAGATCTGGGACCGGCCCGGCCTCGACCGCCGCTCCCGCAGCTGCGTCACGCTGACCGCGCTCGTGGCCGGCGGACACCTGGACGAACTCGCCTTCCACACCCGCGCCGCCCTGCGCAACGGCCTCACCCCGGACGAGATCAAGGAAGTCCTCCTCCAGGCCGCCGTCTACTGCGGGGTGCCGGCCGCGAACAGCGCGTTCCGGGTGGCCCAGCAGGTCATCCGTGAGGAGACCACGCCCGAGGAGTGAGCCGGCGGTGCCGTCGGCCGCCGACGGACCCGGCACGGGTGGGCAGAGGCAGGATGGACCTATGAAGCTCACGAAGAAGTCGCACGCCTGCGTCCGTCTGGAGAAGGACGGACGCACGCTCGTCATCGATCCGGGCGGGTTCAGCGAGCAGGACGCCGCGGCCGGCGCGGACGCCGTCCTGGTCACGCACGAGCACCCGGACCACTTCGACGAGGGTCGGCTGCGGGCGGCCCTGGAGGGCAACCCGGCCGCCGAGATCTGGACGCTGCGCTCCGTCGCCGAGCAGCTCTCCGCCGCCTTCCCGGGCCGGGTGCACACCGTCGGCCACGGCGACACGTTCACCGCCGCGGGCTTCGACGTCCAGGTCCACGGCGAACTGCACGCCGTGATCCACCCGGACATCCCGCGCATCACCAACGTCGGCTACCTCGTCGACGGCGGCCGGGTCTTCCACCCCGGCGACGCCCTCACCGTCCCCGGCCACGCCGTGGAGACGCTGATGCTGCCCGTCATGGCTCCGTGGAACAAGATCTCCGAGGTGATCGACTACGTCCGCGAGGTGAAGCCGCACCGCGCCTACGACATTCACGACGCCCTCCTCACCGACCTCGCCCGCCCCATCTACGACCGCCAGATCGGCTCCCTGGGCGGCGCGGAACACCTCCGGCTCGCGCCCGGGGCCTCGGCGGACGTGTAGGAGGAGCCCGCCGGGCCCCTGACCGGGGGGACCGGGCGGGACGGGCGTTGTCGGACCCGCCGGGTAGGTTGTGAGGCATGCGCATCGCGACCTGGAACGTGAACTCGATCACCGCCCGCCTCCCGAGGCTCCTGGCCTGGCTGGAGAGCAGCGGCACCGACGTGCTCTGCCTCCAGGAGGCCAAGATCGCCGAGGACGGTTTCCCGCTCGACGCGCTGCGGGAGGCGGGCTACGAGGCGGCGGTGCACGCCACGGGCCGGTGGAACGGCGTGGCGGTGATCTCCCGCGTCGGCATCGAGGACGTGGTCAAGGGTCTGCCCGGCGACCCCGGGTACGACGGCTCGGTGGAGCCCCGCGCGATCTCCGCGACCTGCGGCCCGGTGCGCGTGTGGTCGGTGTACGTGCCGAACGGCCGCGAGGTCGACCACCCGCACTACGCGTACAAGCTCCAGTGGTTCGAGGCGCTGAAGGCCGCCGTCGCCGGTGACGCGGCCGGCAGCCGCCCCTTCGCCGTCATGGGTGACTACAACGTGGCGCCGACGGACGAGGACGTGTACGACGTCGCCGCCTTCGAGGGCCTCACCCATGTCACCCCCGCCGAGCGCGCCGCCCTGGCCTCCCTGCGCGAGGCGGGCCTGACCGACGTGGTCCCCCGGCCCCTCAAGTACGAGCACCCGTTCACGTACTGGGACTACCGCCAGCTCTGCTTCCCGAAGAACCGGGGCATGCGCATCGACCTGGTGTACGGCAACGAGGCGTTCGCGAAGGCCGTCACCGACTCCTACGTGGACCGCGAGGAGCGCAAGGGCAAGGGGGCCTCCGACCACGCGCCGGTCGTGGTGGACCTGGAGGTGTAGCTCCCGGCCGCTCAGAGAAGCCCGAGGTCCACCGACTCCGCCAGTGCGGCCAGCCCCGTCTCGTTCGGGTGCAGGTGGTCCCCGCTGTCGTACGCGGGGAGCAGCCGGGCGGGCCGGCCGGGGTCGCGCAGCACCGCGTCGAAGTCGAGGACGCCGTCGAAGGTGTCGCCGCCCCGGATCCAGTCGTTCACCGCGACCCGCTGGGCGTCGGCCTCGGCCGTGCAGCGGGCCTCGCCCTCGCAGGGCGCGATCGTCGCCGCCAGCACGCGCAGGCCCCGCTCTCGCCCCCGGGCCGCGATCTCCCGCAGCCCGGCGACGACCTCGCCCGCCGTCGTGCCCCAGCGGACGTCGTTGACGCCCTGGAAGACGACGACGGTACGGGCGGAGGTCTGGGCGAGGACGTCGCGGTCGAGGCGGTGCAGGGCGCTCACGCCGCCGGTGTCGGTGGAGACGCCGTCCCCCGGGTAGCGGTCGATGACCACGCGGTTCGCCGAGATCCCCTGGTTGAGGACGCCGTAGCGCGGAACCTCGTCCTGGTCCAGCAGCCGCCGGGCCAGCACGTCCGGCCACCGCCGGTTCGCGTCGGCCGTCACCTTCTCGCCGTCGGTGATCGAGTCCCCGAGCAGGACGACCGAGCCCGGTCCGCCGCCGACGTCCACGCCGGTCAGCAGCGGCCAGGTCGTCACCGTCGAGGTGTACGCCGTCGCCGAGTCCTCGCCCGCGTGGTCGCCCGGTTCGCTCACGTACGAGGTCTGCCGGGCGAGCCGGTGCACGGGCGCGGCCGTCACCGTGTCCGGCAGATGGAAGCTGACCAGGAGGTCGGTGTCCGGGGGCACGTCGAAGCGCAGCGGGTCGCTGTACGCCTGGGCGCCCGCCGGGATCAGGGTGCCCGCCGCGCCCCCGAACGACAGCGGCACCGGTGCGCCGCGGGCGGCGGCGCCCTCCGCCCGCAACGCCACCGTCGCGCTCCCCACCCGTACCGGCGCCGACGCGAAGGTGTTGTCGAGCCGGATCCGCACCCGGGGGCCGCCCGCCGAGGTGTGGACGACGAGCCGCAGGGTCCGGTCGGTCCAAGGGCCGACGGCCGTGTAGCCGGAGGTGGACGCGGCCCAACCGCCGGTCCAGCCGCGTGACTCGGGGCGGACGGACAGCGCGAACACATGCAGGTCGGGGTTGCGCGGCAGGGTGACGGAGGCGACCTCGCGGCCCCGCCCGACCGGCACGGTGACGACGTACAGCCGTGCCTTCTCGGTGAGTTGACCGCCCGGGGTGTTCACATGGGGGAGGGCGACGGCCTTGGTGGCGAGGGGGCCGGTGCGCCAGTCGGAGACGGTGAGGCGGTACGCGGAGCGAGCGCCGTTCGCGTAGCGGACCGTCCCGGTGCCGGTCGCCTCCGAGCCGCCCGTTGCGGCGACGAGGAAGGCGAGCGCGTCGCCCCGGCCCCGTACCCGGACCGCCTGCCCGGCGGCGCGTACGTTGTCGGGCTCGCCCGCCGTGCGGCGCGGCCAGGTCAGCCGCGCGCCCTGAACGGTCAGCGTGCGCCCCGGTGTCCACCCGGCGGCCGTCAGGTCGGTGGCGGAGAGCGAGCCCCCGTGTCCGTCGAAGTCGGCCTCGGCGGGCCGCGCGTCGTCACTGACCGCCCGGTTGTCGAAGAGACGTTCCAGGGGTGCCGGTCTCGCCTTCCCGCCGTCCGAGGCCCGGGCCGTGGCGACCGGCGCGGCCGTCGCGACGAGTGCCAGGACGACGGCCGTTCCCCAGACACGTCGGCGCACGCGTGACCCTCCCCTACGTTGCTGACCTTGATGGCGACGATGATGACGGATGTGGCACCGGGACGACGACGAGGCGACTGATGTGTCATGAACCTAAAGAGGCGTCAGGGACCCGTCAATGAGGCGTGCTCGAACGGCGGACGAACTCCGGGCGAACAGGCGGGCCCGCGCGCCTGTGGTGCCGGGGGTGAGGTGGATGACACGCTGAGCGCATGAACATCTCTTTCCTGGGCAACTGGCGCAAGAGGCGTGGTCCCGCCTTCGGGGTCGCGGTGTTCACCGGCGGCGACGACGACGGTCACGCGGGCCTCGCCGAACTCCTCGCCGAATGCGAACTGCTGCGCGCCCAGGCCGCACAGGCGGGTGTGCGGCTGGACGACTCCGCGTCCTCGCTGGAAGCCCTCGACCAGCTCGTCCCGCGCTGGCGCGACGACGAGGAGACCGCGGCCTGGCTGGGCAACGACGCCGGGCTCTACCTGGGCACGGTGGTCGTCCGGACCGTCCCGGGCGCCCGCTGGGAGATCTGGCCCAACGGGCAGCCCGTGGTGCGTCTGGTGTCCGGCCGGGAGATCGACGTGGTCGAGGCCGGCCAGGAGTGGGCGGCGAGCGGAGTGCCGGAACTCTCCCAGCTCTACGCCGAGGTCGCCGAGTCGTGACGACCCCGCACCGCGCTCTCGCCGTCGGCCGTGGCACCGCCGGGGCGGCGACAATACGGCTAATGCGCGGCCGTGCGTGTCGTGGACGGGGGCCATGGCCGTCCGGATAGTTTGCGGCACCGGCACCGGCACCGGCACCGGCACCGGCACCGGCACGACAGAGCACCGCACGACATGACAGGGCACACCACGGCACGGCCGACAGCGAGTAGGGCGGGCAGGGCATGGCGATCGATCCGCTGATCGAGATGCACGGCGTGAACAAGTACTTCGGCGATCTGCATGTCCTCCAGGACATCGACCTCACCGTCGGCAGGGGGGAGGTGGTCGTGGTCATCGGCCCGTCGGGGTCGGGGAAGTCCACGCTGTGCAGGGCGATCAACCGGCTGGAGCCCATCCGCTCCGGCACGATCCTGCTCGACGGGCAGCCGCTGCCGGACGAGGGCAAGGCCCTCGCGGCACTGCGCGCGGACGTCGGCATGGTCTTCCAGGCATTCAACCTCTTCGCGCACAAGACGGTCCTGCAGAACGTGTCGCTCGGTCAGGTCAAGGTCCGCAAGAGGAAGAAGGAGGACGCCGACCGGCGCTCCCGCGAACTCCTCGACCGGGTGGGCCTCGCCGACCAGGCGTCCAAGTACCCGGCGCAGCTCTCCGGCGGTCAGCAACAGCGCGTGGCCATCGCCCGCGCCCTCGCCATGGACCCCAAGGTCATGCTCTTCGACGAGCCGACGTCGGCCCTCGACCCGGAGATGATCAACGAAGTCCTCGAAGTGATGCAGCAGTTGGCGCGGGAGGGCATGACCATGGTGGTCGTCACCCATGAGATGGGCTTCGCCCGCTCCGCCGCCAACCGGGTCGTGTTCATGGCGGACGGCCGCATCGTCGAGGACCGCGCTCCGGACGCGTTCTTCACGAACCCGGAGAGCGACCGTGCCAAGGATTTTCTCTCCAAGATCCTCAAGCACTGACCACCGCCACATGACCGGGCGCGGTCCTCGACTACGATGAGCGGTTCATCCACTTGGGGTGAGCGAGGCCGTGGACGCCACCCCGGCCGAAACAGGAGCGCCGCCGCCGGACACGCGGCGGCCAGGGGCCAGGCCCGTCCGGCGGCAGCCGGAGATCACTGCTCGCGCAGCGGGATCGACACGTACGACGGGTCGTTCGGCGGCGAGGAGAAGGTCAGCTGCGCGCCGGTCGGGTTGTGCTCGATGTAGAGCGGGTCGACCGTGTCGACGACCAGGGCGAGACGGTGGCCCGCCGGAACGTCGTAGGCCGTGGAGAGCAACTCCAGGTCCACACCGAACGGCTTCCCGGGCGTCATGCCGTGGAAGGTGTACGGCGCGTGGCTGACCAGCTTGCCGAGGCCGAGCGGGCCCACGTCGTACAGGTAGGCGACGAGGGTGCCGCTCTCCTTGGTGGGGGTCACCGTGGTGTGCAGCTTCGCGGTGCCGCGCACGGCCTGCGCGGTGGCGTACTTCTCCGACTGCCACACGGCCGTCCAGCGGCGCGGCAGCAGCGGGATCGAGGCCACGGGCGGGAGTTGTGCCACCTGGTCCAGGATGCTGGACAGGAAGACGACCCCGCCGTTCGCGCCCGAGTCGACGTTCGCGCGGATCGTGGTGCCGCCCGTCAGGGCGATCTTCTGGCGGGTCGCGGTGACGGACTTCCAGTCCGGATAACCCTCGAAGGCGCCGCCCGTACGGGACTTGAGCCGGACGGGCTGCTCGCGGTCGATGCCGTTGTCGGTGCCCTTGAGGTAGCGGTCGAACCAGCGCCGGGTGTCCGTCCAGACGTCGTTGGGCAGCCCGAACAGGCCGGTCAGCTCCGTGGTGGCGTGGTCGCCGGGGCGCAGCTCCAGCCGCTTGGGGCCGGTGAGCTTCTCGTAGAAGTCGGCGTACTGGTTGGGCGGGAAGATCGAGTCGCCCCAGGCGTTGGCGAGCATGACGGCCGTGCCGTTGGTGTTCAGCCGGTCCAGATAGGTCTCGGGGGAACGTTTCTTCCCCCAGGCGATCATGTCCTCCTCCTTCGTGAGGTCGGAGGCGTAGAAGCTCTTGAAGATCTGCTGGAGTTCGGGGCTCTGGCGGCCGGTGATCCGGCCCGCGCCGTCCAGCAGGGCGGACGCCTGGAGGTGCTGGGTGCGTCCGCCGTAGATCGAGTCGATCAGGTCCGCCCAGCCGCTCAGTGCCGCCACGGCCTTGACGCGCTGGTCGTGCGCGGCGGTGAGCAGGCTGATGCCCGCCCCGTAACTCAGCCCCGCCATGCCGATGTGTGCGGCGTCGGCCGGGGTGTTGGCGAGGGCCCAGTCGATCACCCGGGAGGCGTCGGCCGTGTCGGGTGGACCCGCGACCTCTATGTATCCGCCGGACTCCCAGAAGCCGCGGACGTTGTAACTGACCACCACATAACCGGCGTCGGCCAGTTTCCGTGCCTGGGCCAGATACTCGATCTGTGGGAGGCCCCAGCTCGTGGGCAGCACGAGGAGCGGGTACGCGCGTGAGGTGTCGGCAGGTGCGACGACGTTGGCCTTGAGGACCGTGCCGCCGTCGCCGGCGATGTCCACGAAGCGGGTGGTGGGAGCGGCGGTGGAGCCGGAGGCCGCGTGAGCGGCGGGTGCGAGACCGAGGGCCGTACCGGCGATCAGGGTGGCCGAGACGGCGCCGACGGCGCTCGTCCGCAGTGCCCCGGCCGTACGCGAGGTGGTGCCGTGCTGGTGTCTCATGGGTCGCCTCACTCGTGTCAGTGCAAAGTGACCCGACGGTAACCGGACACCCTTACCGGAAGTAACTCCCCGGTAAGTTACGTGACGGTAACGTTCGATGATGGACCGGTACGACGGTGCTAGGAGGCGCGGTGCGAGATCTGGGCCGGTGCGGAAGGCGCCGGGGTCTGGGCCGCGCGGGTGACGTCCGCGACGAGTTCGACGACATCTGGGCCGTACGCCTGTGAGTTGACGACCTTCAGCAGGAGTACGAAAGAGCCCGTGCCGTACTTGCGGTGCAGGCGCTCGTGGTTGCGGGCCAGATAGCGTGTGGCGGCCTGGTTGGTGATCGCGCGCTGGCCGCAGAAGAGGAAGACGGGCCGGGCCTGGTCGGGCTGCCCGGTGGTCAGCCGGGCGAGGATCACGTGTTCGGTGATCCCCGGGTCCAGGCGGTAGCGGTCGCCGCCGATGTGCAGCGCCACCCGGTCGGGGCCGGGCTCGGGGTCGAGGTTGAAATGGATGCCTGGCAGCATCGCGGATATGTGCGCGGCCATGCGCCGGTTGGAGCCGGGACCCCCTACGCAGAACTCGGTGCGTTCACCGAAGCCCTGTTGGGCGGCATCCTGCGTGATGATCTGAGCGTGCGCGCCACAGTCCTTGATCAGTGCGGAGAGCTCCAGCAGCGCGAAGACGTCGAAGCGGTGTACCGCCAGGTTCGCGGTCGACGGATCGCGGCTGACGACCAACAGGGACTCGGCGTTGTCGGGCAGCCCGAAGAACGTCTGCTTGCGGCGGAGTTTCCTCTTCCACAGGTACGTCCGGAAGGTCCAGCCCAGCGAGGCGCTGAGCCCCGCCGCGATCACCCCGAGGACGATATTGCGCACGTCGTCATTCATGGCCGCGCATGGTAGCGGGCGCGGCCGAGACCTGTCCGAATCCATGTCCGATTCCGGGCCCGGTGTCCCGGTTCGGCGGGCTGTCGCGGGGGTGCCCCGGCACCGCCGGATGGCCGAGACGCCGCTGACGGGGTCATGGCGCCCGCGTTAGTCTGCGCGGACGGTCCTTGACTGGAGGTACGGATGCGTCTGCGTCGCCCTGTCGCGCGGAAACTGGCTGTGCTGGCGGCAACGTCCGCCGTGGTCGCGGTGGGGGCGGCCCCGCCGTCCCAGGCCGCGACGGGCCCCGTCGAGAAGGTCCCGCTCGCCGTGGGCCACGGCGGTGCCGTCTCCAGCGTCGACCCGGACGCCTCCGCCGCCGGTATCGAGGTGCTCCGCAAGGGCGGCAACGCGGTGGACGCGGCCGTCGCCACGGCCGCCGCGCTCGGCGTCACCGAGCCCTACTCCGCCGGTATCGGCGGGGGCGGCTACTTCGTCTACTACGACGCCGCCTCCCGTACGGTGCACACCATTGACGGCCGGGAGACCGCGCCCCTGAGCGCCGACCGGAACCTCTTCCTGGACAACGGCACGGCGATCCCGTTCGCCGAGGCCGTCACCAGCGGGCTGAGCGTCGGCACACCCGGCACCCCCGCGACCTGGCAGAGCGCGCTGAACAGTTGGGGCAGCAGACCACTCGCCAAACTGCTGAAGCCCGCCGTGAAGCTCGCCCGGCACGGGTTCACCGTCGACGCCACCTTCCGCGCCCAGACCGCCTCCAACGAGGCCCGGTTCCGCAACTTTCCGGCCACGGCCGACCTCTTCCTCCCCGGCGGGCAGCTGCCGGTCGTCGGCTCGACCCTGAAGAACCCCGATCTGGCCCGCACCTACGCGCTGCTGGGCCGCAAGGGTGCCGGCGCCCTGTACCGGGGCGACATCGCCCAGGACATCGTCGACACGGTCAACAAACCCCCGGTGGACCCGGGTTCGGGCTACAACGCCCGGCCCGGCGACCTGACCACGGCCGACCTCGCGGCGTACCGGGCCAAGCGCCAGGCGCCCACGAAGACGTCGTACCGAGGTCTCGGCGTCTACGGCATGGCCCCCTCGTCCTCCGGCGGTACGACGGTCGCCGAGGCGCTCAACATCCTGGAGCGGACCGACCTCTCCAAGGCGAGCGACGTCCGGTATCTGCACCGCTACATCGAGGCCAGCCGCATCGCGTTCGCCGACCGCGGCCGCTGGGTCGGCGACCCCGCCTTCGAGGACGTCCCCACGCAGGAACTGCTGTCACAGGAGTACGCCGACTCGCGCGCCTGCCTGATCAAGGACGACGCGGTGCTCACCAGCCCCGTCGCGCCGGGCGATCCGCGGAACCCGGCCGCCTGCCAGGCCGGCGGCACCGCCGCGCCGACGACCTACGAGGGTGACAGCACCACCCACCTCACGGTCGCCGACAAGTGGGGCAACGTCGTCTCGTACACGCTCACCATCGAGCAGACCGGCGGCAGCGGCATCACCGTGCCGGGCCGCGGTTTCCTGCTCAACAACGAGCTGACGGACTTCTCCTTCACCCCGGCCAACCCGGCCGTGCACGACCCGAACCTGCCGGGGCCGGGCAAGCGGCCGCGCTCGTCGATGTCGCCGACGATCGTGCTCGACCGGCACGACCAGCCCGTGGTGGCGCTCGGTTCGCCGGGCGGCGCGACCATCATCACGACCGTGCTGCAGACCCTGACCGGGTTCCTCGACCGGGGCCTGCCGCTCGTCGACGCGATCGCCGCGCCACGGGCCAGCCAGCGCAACCAGACCACCACCGAACTCGAACCGGGCCTGTGGAACAGCCCGCTGCGAACGGACCTCGAAGCCATCGGACACGGCTTCCGGCAGAACCCGGAGATCGGTGCGGCGACCGCCGTCCAGCGCCTGTCGAACGGCAGGTGGCTGGCCGCCGCGGAGACCGTACGGCGCGGGGGCGGCGCGGCGATGGTCGTGCATCCCACGAAGTAGGCACCCACGCCGGGCGGCCTACGGCCGGGCGGGCCCCTCGGAGGCGGGCGGCGGAGACGGCGGCTGTGGCCGCGGCTGTGGTGGTGGCGTCGTACGGAAGGCGAGCCGGCCGTCCTCCACCTCCGCCACCACCCGGCTGCCGGACGGCAGCCGGCCGTCGAGAAGCAGCCGGGACAGGGGGTTGTCGACCTCGCGCCGGATCGTGCGGCGCAGCGGACGGGCGCCGTACTCGGGCTGGTCGCCGTGGCGGGCGAGCCATTCCACGGCCCGCCCGGTGAGGTCGAGGGTGACACCCCGCGCGCGCAGCCGGTCGCGGGTGCGCTCCAGGAGCAGGTCGGTGATCCGCCGCAGTCGGTCGTCGGTGAGACGGCGGAACACCACGATCTCGTCGACGCGGTTGAGGAACTCGGGCCGGAAGTGCTCCCGCAGCGGTCGCAGGATCCGCTCGCGCCGGTTCTCCTCGGCCGCCTCCGCACCGGCCGCCGAGAAGCCCGCCCCGGCCCCGCCGCGGACGACGGCCTCCGAGCCCAGGTTGCTCGTCATGACGATCACCGTATGGGTGAAGTCGACCGTGCGGCCCTGCGCGTCGGTGAGCCGTCCGTCGTCGAGCACCTGCAGCAGCAGGTTGAAGACGTCCGGGTGGGCCTTCTCCACCTCGTCCAGCAACAACAGGGCGTACGGGTGCCGCCGCACGGCCTCCGTCAGCCGGCCGGCCTCCTCGTGACCGACGTAGCCGGGCGGGGCGCCGATCAGCCGGCTGACCGTGTGCCGCTCCTGGTACTCGCTCATGTCGAGCCGCACCATCCGGTCCTCGCCGCCGAAGAGGGCCTGCGCCAGCGCGCGGGCCAGTTCGGTCTTGCCGACGCCGGTCGGGCCCAGGAAGAGGAAACTGCCGACGGGCCGTTCGGGAGCGGCGAGCCCGGCGCGCGAGCGCAGCACGGCGTCCGCGACCACGTCCACCGCCTCGTCCTGCCCGACGACCCGCTCGCGCAGCCGCTCCGCCAGCCCGAGCAGCCGCTGCGCCTCCTCCTGGGTGAGGCTGCTGACGGGGATGCCGGTCCGCCGGGAGACGACCTCGGCGATGTCCTCGGCGGTGACCTGCAGCCCCTGCCCGTCGTCGGCCCGCCCCTCGCCGTGGTCCGCGCCGATCCGCTGCCGCAGCTCACCGATCCGGTCCCGCAGCCGGGTGGCCCGCTCGTACTGCTCGGCCGCGACCGCCTGGTCCTTGTCCCGGGTCAGATCCTCGATCTCCCGTTCCAGGGTGCGCAGATCCGTCCCCTTGGTCCGGGCGCGCAGCCGGACGCGGGCCCCGGCCTGGTCCATCAGGTCGATGGCCTTGTCGGGCAGCCGGCGGTCGGTGAGATACCGGTCGGACAGGTCCACGGCGGCCGTCAGCGCCTCGTCGAGGTAGCGGACCTGGTGGTGGGCCTCGTACCGGTCGCGCAGTCCGCGCAGGATCTCCAGGGCGTCCTCGCCGCCCGGCTCGGGGACGAGCACCGGTTGGAAGCGGCGGGCGAGTGCCGCGTCCTTCTCGATCCGCCGGTACTCCTCCAGGGTCGTGGCCCCGACGATGTTCAGCTCGCCGCGCGCCAGGGCCGGCTTGAGGATGTCGCCCGCGTCCATGCCGCCGCCCTCGCCCGAACCGGCGCCCACGACGGTGTGCAACTCGTCGACGAAGACGACCAGTTCCCCGCAGTGGGCGCGGATCTCGTCGACGATGTTCGTCAGCCGCTCCTCGAAGTCGCCCCGGTAACGGGTTCCGGCGACGACCCCGGACAGGTCCAGGGCGACGACCCGGCGCCCGGCCAGGACGTCGGGCACGTCGCCCTCGGCGATGCGCTGGGCCAGGCCCTCCACGATCGCCGTCTTGCCGACGCCCGCCTCACCGATGAGCACGGGGTTGTTCTTGCCGCGCCGGGAGAGCACTTCGACGGTCTGCTCGATCTCCTCGTCCCGTCCGATGACCGGGTCGATACGGCCCTGCCGGGCGAGGTCGGTCAGATCGCGGCCGTACTTGTCGAGCGTCGGGGTGCTGGTCGGGACGCGGCGTGGCAGGTCGGGGTGCGGCGGCACTCCGGGGAGGGCGGTGCCCGCCGTCGGCTCCTGCGAGTCCGGCGGCAGCGCCGCGGCCGCCAGCCGTGCCGAGCCGAGGATGTGACCGGCCGCCGAGTCGGGGTGGGCGGCGAGGGCGCTGAGGACGTGTTCGGGACCGATGTGCCCGGAGCCGGTGGCCCTGGCCCGTTCGTGGGCGTCCAGGAGCGTCCGTTTGACCGCGGGCGTCAGGGCCAGGGACGCGGGTGCCGGGCCCTGGCCGGGCCGGTGGCGCTCCGGGCCGGACCGGGCGTCGATCTCACCGGCCAGCGTGTCGGGGTCGGCGCCCGCGCGGGCCACCAGACTTCGCGTCGGTTCGGCGCTCAGCGCGGCGCGCAGCAGGTGCTGGGTGTCCAGGTCGGTGCTGCCGCGCCGTGCCGCGTACGCCGCGGCGTCGGCCACCAGCCGGCGGGCCGGGCCGCTCATCAGGCGGCCCACCTCGACCCGCCGGGGGCGCGGGCCGCCGAAGAAACGGGCGAGGAACTCACTGAAGGGGTCCGGACCGTAGCCGTCGGGCCCCGGGATTGCGCTGTTCATTCGCCGCCGGGTTCCCGCGTGCGGGTGCGCCATGCGGGGCGGGGGGCGCCGTTGGGGGTGCGGTGGTCCTTGCGGGTGCCGGTCCGCGGTGGTTGCTCGCGCAGTTCCCCGCGCCCCTGAAAACCGGGGCTGCGCCCTTGCCTTTCATCGGCCCTCGCTGTCGAGGTTCGCGCACCGCCGCCGTCCGAAGGCCCGCCGGGCCAGTCTTTTCAGGGGCGCGGAGACCTGCGCGAGAAGCCGACGCACCCGCACCCCTACCCGCAAAGGCACCCGCACCCGTAAACCACCCGCAGCCCTTAGCGGGCCGTCAGTATGCGGGGGCCCGTGTCCGTGACGGCGACCGTGTGTTCCGCGTGGGCCGCACGGGAGCCGTCGTCCGTGCGCAGCGTCCACCCGTCCGGCGCCGCGTGGAAACCGTCGCCGCCCCCACCGAGAACCATCGGCTCGATCGCCAGGACCATCCCGTGCCGCAGCTTCATTCCCCGTCCGGGCCGCCCCTCGTTCGGCACGCCCGGATCCTCGTGCATCTGCCGCCCGATCCCGTGCCCGCCGAACCCGTCGGGAATCCCGTACCCGGCGGAACGGCACACGGTGCCGATCGCGTGCGCGATGTCGCCGATGCGGTTGCCGACGACGGCCGCCCCGATGCCCGCCGCGAGGGCGCGTTCGGCCGTCTCGACGAGCCGCAGGTCGGCCGCGCGCGGCTCGCCCACCACGAAGCTGACCGCCGAGTCCCCGGCCCAGCCGCCCAGCACGGCGCCGCAGTCGACGGAGAGGAGGTCGCCGTCGCGCAGCCGGTACGCCGTCGGGATGCCGTGCACGATCGCGTCGTTCACGGAGGCGCAGACGACCGCGGGGAACGGCGTGGGCGCGAACGAGGGCCGATAGCCGAGGAACGGTGACGTGGCCCCCGCCTCCCGCAGCACCTCCCGCGCCACCTCGTCCAGTTCGAGGAGGGAAACCCCCACGTCGGCCGCCTTCCGCACCGCCGTCAGTGCGCGCCCCACGACCTGCCCCGCCTCGTACATCGCGTCCATGGACGCATCCGTCTTCAGTTCCACCATGCCAATTACTATACCGGTCGCTGCCCAATTAATATACCGGTCCACCGGTGGGGTCCGGTATTAGAATGGGGCCATGGTGCGCACCCCACTGACCCCCGAAGAGCGCGAACGCGGCGAGCGGCTCGGCCGGTTGCTGCGCGAGGCCCGCGGCGGCCGGAGCATGGCGGAGATCGCCGCTCAGGCGGGACTCTCCGCGGAGACCCTGCGGAAGATCGAGACCGGCCGGGCCCCCACCCCGGCCTTCTTCACGATCGCCGCTCTCGCCCGCGCGCTGGGCCTGTCCATGGACGAACTCGTCACGCGCTGTGCACCGGTCGCCGGTGACGCCCCGGCGGCCGCGGTCGCCTGAGCCCCGGCCCGGACCCGTCACGCACGGCCCCCGCCCGGCCGCGCACGGCGCACCGCGTCCGCCCCGAAAACTCCACGTAGCCCGCCTGTAACACAACTGGTGTTTTCTTGCGGGTCGGAGCACTCCAGTCGGCCGGGGAGCATGCGATGACGGTGGATCAACTCCCGGCACAGGTAAGGGAGTTCGCGCAGTACCTGAACAAGTTGATGGCGAAGCTGGACCAGGGCGGCGGCTGGTGCGGCGTCTTCTGGCAGCGCGACCCCGACGGCATGCGCGCCTGCCTGGAGGGGCAGGAGGTGCCGCCCTGGGACGTCGTGCAAGCACTCATGCACGACCTCCACACCGCCTACGGCCCCGCCGCCGCGGCCCAGGAGACCGAGCGCGCCCGCGCTCTGCACACCGCCTCCCTCGCCGCCCACGACGCCCGGCCCGGCGGCCGCGACGCCCTCGGCGACCGCCTCGACGTCATGCTCCGCGAACAGCGCTACGCCGCCGAACGCGCCGCCGAACTGACCCACCGGCTCCGGTCGGCCACCACCCAGGTCGAGGCCGACACCATCCGCCTCGACCTCGCCTGGGCCCACGACGACCGCGAACGCGCCACGGCCCGCTGCACAGAACTGCGCACCCGCATCGAGCACGCCGACCGCCGCGCCCCCCTCGAACCCGTGCGGGACGCGGCCCGGGGGCGGGAGACCACCACCGGGGACGCCTTCCGGGCGGGCGCCCCGCAGGCGGGGGAGACCACGGCCGAGTGGGCGCGGCACCCGGGCGAGCATGCGTACGTGGACCGGTACGGCGCCGAAGGCCCCACCCCCGTGCCCGAGGGAGGCGTTCGTACAGCTCAGGCCGCCGGACCGGGCACCGCCCCCGCTTCCGACACCGGCCCCGGGCCCGCCGCCCCGGCGCCGGTCAAGCAGCGGGCCAGGCGCCGCCCGCGCGGGGGCGCCCGTTTCGCCGGGGCGGTGGAGGCCGAGGACGACCGGCCCGGCGTACCGGAGAAGGACCGGCCCGACGCGCCGGAGGACGACCGGTCCGTCGGGCCCGGGACCACCGCGCCGGCGGCCGGTCGAAAGGGCCGTGCTCCCCGGGGCGCCCGGTACGCCGGAGTCGCGGAGCGGACCGAGGGGGAGACGGAGGCACCGCAGCAGCCGCGGGCGCGGCAGCCGCTGGACGACGACGCGCGGCGGGAGGTCGCCGACACCGTGGACCGCCTGGTGCGGCTGCGCCGGGAGGGCCGCAGCGGCGAGGCGCACGCCCTCCTCGTGGAGGCCGCGCGATGGCCCGCCGCCCGCTTCCCCTTGCTCGCGGCCGAGCTGCACCGGGCGGGGCTCGGCGCCGACTGGGCGACCCTGCTGTGGGAGGCCGGCTCGCTGCCCGCCGACCGGCTGGTCGCGGTGGCGGACGCCCTGGACGCGGTGGGCCGCGCCCCGGACGGGGAGCAGATGCTCCGGCAGGGCGTCTCGCGGCCCGCCGAGGAGATCGGCGAGGCGGTGCTCGCCCTGACCACCGAGGGACGGGAGCGGGAGGCGCGTGCGCTGCTCGACGTCTATGTGCGCATACGCACGCCGGAGGAGGCGGCGCGCACCGCGGAGGCCCGCCCGCGACGGCTCGGACCCCTCGTGCTGGCGGCGGCGCGCCGCGTCTCCGAGGAGCGCTACCGCGAGGTCGTGCACGCGCTGCGCGTGCAGGGGCTCAGCTGACCCGTCCGCCCCGAACCCCCCGCTCGCCTCGCCTGCACCGCCCGACGGAGCCGGCCGGTCCGGTGCGCGAAACACGGGGGCAATCACCCACTGGAGTGCGAAACGTGATCGACTCGGCCGGTTGACGACGATGGTCTTGCCCAGCCCGTCGACGGGGCTTAGTTTCAAGCCTCTACGACCTTCGTCTACGGGCGTAGAGGCTCTCTGAGGTCCCTGTCGAAGGAGCAGCTGAGATGGCCAACGTCGTACGCGCCGCCCTCGTCCAGGCGACCTGGACCGGCGACACCGCGTCCATGGTCGCCAAGCATGTCGAGCACGCCCGCGAGGCCGCCCGGCAGGGCGCGAAGGTGATCGGCTTCCAGGAAGTCTTCAACGCGCCCTACTTCTGCCAGGTCCAGGAACCCGAGCACTACGCCTGGGCGGAACCCGTGCCCGACGGCCCCACCGTCACGCGCATGCGGGAGCTGGCCCGCGAGACCGGCATGGTGATCGTCGTCCCGGTCTTCGAGGTCGAGCAGTCGGGGTTCTACTACAACACCGCTGCGGTGATCGACTCCGACGGCACCTACCTCGGCAAGTACCGCAAGCACCACATCCCCCAGGTCAAGGGGTTCTGGGAGAAGTACTACTTCAAGCCCGGCAACCTCGGCTGGCCGGTCTTCGACACAGCCGTCGGCAAGGTCGGCGTCTACATCTGCTACGACCGCCACTTCCCGGAGGGCTGGCGCCAGCTCGGTCTGAACGGCGCCCAGCTCGTCTACAACCCGTCCGCCACCCACCGGGGCCTGTCCTCCCACCTGTGGCAGCTGGAACAGCCCGCGGCCGCCGTCGCCAACGAGTACTTCGTCGCCGCGATCAACCGGGTCGGCGTGGAGGAGTACGGGGACAACGACTTCTACGGCACCTCCTACTTCGTGGACCCGCGCGGCAGGTTCGTGGGCGAGGTCGCGAGCGACCAGGGCGAGGAACTCGTCGTACGGGACCTCGACTTCGACCTCATCGAGGACGTGCGGCAGCAGTGGGCGTTCTACCGGGACCGCCGCCCCGACGCCTACGAAGGACTCGTGCAGCCCTGACGGGACTCGCAGCGCCCCGAGGTGGGCACGTACAGCCGTGACACCCGCAGAACCCGTACAGGAGTGAAAGGAGTGGTGCAGCCGTGACCGACGAACTGCTCGGACGCCACAAGGCCGTACTGCCCGACTGGCTCGCGCTCTACTACGCGGACCCCCTGGAGATCACCCACGGCGAGGGCCGGCACGTCTGGGACGCGGCCGGCACCCGGTACCTCGACTTCTTCGGCGGCATCCTCACCACGATGACGGCGCACGCGCTGCCCGAGGTCACCAAGGCGGTGAGCGAGCAGGCCGGACGCATCGTCCACTCCTCGACGCTCTACCTCAACCGGCCCATGGTCGAACTCGCCGAGCGGATCGCGCAGATGTCCGGCATCCCGGACGCCCGCGTCTTCTTCACCACCTCCGGCACCGAGGCCAACGACACCGCGCTGATGCTGGCGACGACCTACCGCCGCAGCAACCAGATCCTGGCGATGCGCAACAGCTACCACGGCCGTTCCTTCAGCGCGGTCGGCATCACCGGCAACAAGGGCTGGTCCCCGACCTCGCTGTCCCCGCTCCAGACGCTGTACGTGCACGGCGGCGTCCGCACCCGCGGCCCGTACGCCGACCTGAGCGACGCCGACTTCATCACGGCCTGCGTCGCCGACCTGGAGGACCTGCTCGGCCACGGCCGTCCGCCGGCCGCGCTGATCGCCGAGCCGGTCCAGGGCGTCGGCGGCTTCACCTCACCGCCGGACGGCCTGTACGCGGCCTTCCGCGAGGTGCTCCAGCGGCACGGCGTGCTGTGGATCGCGGACGAGGTACAGACCGGCTGGGGCCGCACCGGCGACAACTTCTGGGGCTGGCAGGCGCACGGGCAGAACGGCCCGCCGGACATCCTCACCTTCGCCAAGGGCATCGGCAACGGCATGTCCATCGGCGGTGTCGTCGCCCGATCCGAGGTCATGAACTGCCTGGACAGCAACTCGATCTCGACCTTCGGCGGCACCCAGATCACCATGGCCGCCGGGCTCGCGAACCTGAACTACCTGGTCGAGCACGACCTGCAGGGCAACGCGCGGCGCGTCGGCGGACTGCTCATCGAACGGCTGCGGGCGATCACCGCACAGATTCCCGAGGTACGGGAAGTACGCGGCCGGGGCCTCATGATCGGCATCGAGCTGGTGAAGCCCGGCACGGACGAGGCCAACCCGGAGGCCGCGTCCGCCGTTCTCGAAGCCGCCCGCCGGGAGGGCCTGCTGATCGGCAAGGGCGGCGGCCACAACACCAGCGCGCTGCGCATCGCGCCCCCGCTGTCGCTGACCGTAGCCGAGGCCGAGGAGGGCGCCGACGCCCTCGAACGGGCTCTGAGGAGCATCCGGTAGCACCAGAGGAACAGATCTGAGGAACACCGCCATGACCACCACCTCGGCACCCGCCCCGGAACCCGCCCTGTCGGTACGCCAGGTCCTCGGCCTGGACCGGGTCCTCGCCGGAGAGCCCGAGGTGGTGGCCGGGGCCGGTCAGCTCGACCGGCCCGTGCGCTGGGTCCACGTGGCCGAGGCCCCCGACGTGGGCGTGATGCTCACCGGCGGCGAGATGGTCCTCACCACCGGGGTCCTGCTCGCCGGGAACGAGGAGGCCCAGGCCGAGTACATCCGCTCGCTGTACCGGGCCGAGGCCGCCGCGGTCGTCCTCGGTCTCGGCCGGGCCTTCCCGACGCCGCCCGACGTGATGCGCCGGGCGGCGGAGCGGTGCGGTCTGCCGATGGTGGTGCTGCACCGGCCGTTCCCCTTCGCCGAACTGACCGAGGAGGTCCAGTCCCGGCTCGTCCGGCGGAAGTTCGCGGCCGTGAGCCTGTCGGAGGCCGTCCGGACGGCCCTGACCGGGCTGATCACCGCCGGTGCACCGCTGCAACGGCTCCTCGACGAGATCGCCCACCACGCGGGCTGTCCGCTCGTCGTCACCAACCTGGCCCATCGCGTCCTCGCCACGGCGGGGGAGCGGTCCGCGGTCGACGACGTGCTGCGTGACTGGGAGCGCATCTCACGGCAGGCGGGCGGCAACCAGGTCGACGGCTGGATCAGGGCCGAGCTGGGCGGACGCGGGGAGCGCTGGGGCCAGATCGTGCTGTGCGGACACCGGGGTGACACCGCCACGGGGCGGCTGCTCGCCGACCGGGCCGCCGAGGCGCTCGTCCTGCACCGCATGCTCGGCGGTTCGGCGCACAGCTGGGAGGAGCAGTCCGCGCAGGGCCTCCTGACGGACCTCGTCTCCGGGGTCGTACCGGCCCGGCAGCTGCTGCCGAGGGCGCGCGCGGCCGGGCTGCCGGTCAACCGCCGTACGTTCGTCCCGCTCGTCGTACGCGACGGGGACCCGGCGCAACTCGACCGTGTCCTGCGGGTGCTGGGGCTCTCCGGGCTGGTCGCCGAGCTGGCGGAGGGAGCCACCGCCGTCCTCCTCAGTCTGGCCCGGGACCAGGACGCGACCGCGCTCACCGCGCACTTCGCGACCCGGCTGCGGTCGGAGTCGGGTGTGCGGACGACGGTCGTCGCCGCCGCCGAGGCCAGGACCACCTGGGAGGACGTGCCGGGCGGGCTGCGCGAGGCCCGGCACGTGGCCGACGCCGTGGCCCAGTCCGCCACGACCGGGCTGGACCTCCCCGTCGTGGTCCGCCTGCGGGACGTCCATCTCCGGGGCCTGGTCCGGCTGCTGCGGGACGACCCGCACGTACAGGCCTTCGCCGAGCGGGAGCTGGACGGGCTGCTGTGCGGTGACGGGCACGCCGAGCAGGACCTGCTGCCCGTGCTGCGGACCTATCTCGCGACCGGCCGCAACAAGTCGCACACCGCCCAGCTGCACCACGTCAGCCGGCCCGCGCTGTACCGCCGGCTCGAAGCCATAGAGGCCCGCCTCGGCGTGGACCTCGACGACTTCGAACAGGCCGCGTCCGTCCACATCGCCCTCCTCGCGCACGACGCGCAACAGGGCTGAAACATGCCGGGACCTGCGAAAACTCCGGTGAAACATGTGCCCACGAAGAGGTGACACGGTGGAACGCGAAACGCCTTCAGACGTGACACCGTGCAACTCAAACCCGCCACCCGGACTTCCTAGGCTCACCGCACACCCAGTGACCGGAGGTTCCGATGAGCAGAGTCATCCGCGCAGCCATCTTCCAGACGGCCTGGACCGGCGACAAGGAGTCGATGATCCAGGTCCACGAGCAGGCGGCCCGCGACGCGGCCGCGCAGGGTGCGCAGGTCCTGTGCTTCCAGGAGCTGTTCTACGGTCCCTACTTCTGCCAGGTCCAGGACAAGGCGTTCTACGAGTACGCGGAGGCGATCCCCGACGGCCCCATCGTCAAGCGCTTCCAGGCGCTCGCCAAGGAACTGGGCCTCGTCCTCGTGCTGCCGATGTACGAGGAGGAGCAGCCGGGCGTCCTCTACAACACCGCCGCCGTGATCGACTCCGACGGCACGTACCTCGGCAAGTACCGCAAGCACCACATCCCGCAGGTCCCGGGATTCTGGGAGAAGTTCTACTTCCGCCCCGGCAACGCGGGCTGGCCGGTCTTCGACACCGCCGTCGGGAAGATCGGCGTCTACATCTGCTACGACCGGCACTTCCCGGAGGGCTGGCGTGCGCTGGGTCTCGGCGGCGCCGAGATCGTGTTCAACCCGTCGGCCACCTCCCGCGGCCTGTCCCGCTATCTCTGGCAGCTGGAGCAGCCGGCGTCGGCCGTCGCCAACGAGTACTTCATCGGCGCCATCAACCGGGTCGGTGTCGAGGAACTCGGCGACAACGACTTCTACGGCACCTCCTACTTCGTGGACCCCGAGGCCCAGTTCGTGGGCGAGGTCGCCTCCGACAAGGAGACCGAACTCGTCGTCCGCGACCTGGACCTGGCCAAGCTCCGCGAGGTCCGCGACCGCTGGCAGTTCTTCCGCGACCGCCGCCCGGACGCCTACGGCCCGCTGACGGCGCCGTAGCACCGCATGACCCGCGTCCCTGACGGGCCCCGCAGGGGCCCTGAGGGGCGCGGGGAACTGCGCGACCAGCCCAAGACGACCGGCACTGTCCCGACAACCGAACGGAGCGTGACCGAATGAGCGGCCGTACTCTGATCCGCGGCGGTCTCGTCATCACCGCGTCAGACGAACTGCACGCCGACGTCCTGATCGAAGACGGCCGGGTCGCCGCCCTGGCGGCGAGCGGCACCCCCACCGCCGGCGCCTGGACCGCCGACCGCACCCTCGACGCCACGGGCAAGTACGTCATCCCGGGCGGCGTCGACGCCCACACCCACATGGAGCTCCCCTTCGGCGGCACCTCGGCCTCCGACACCTTCGAGACCGGCACCCGGGCGGCGGCCTGGGGCGGTACGACGACGATCGTCGACTTCGCCGTGCAGGGCGTCGGCCACGCCCTGCGCGAGGGCCTCGACGCCTGGCACGCCAAGGCGGAGGGCAACTGCGCCATCGACTACGGCTTCCACATGATCGTGTCCGACGTGAACCAGGACACGCTCAAGGAGATGGACCTGCTGGTGCAGGAGGGGGTGACCTCCTTCAAGCAGTTCATGGCCTACCCGGGCGTCTTCTACAGCGACGACGGCCAGATCCTGCGCGCCATGCAGCGCTCCGCCGAGAACGGCGGACTGATCATGATGCACGCGGAGAACGGCATCGCGATCGACGTGCTGGTCGAACAGGCCCTGGCCCGCGGCGAGACCGACCCCCGCTACCACGGCGAGGTCCGCAAGGCCCTGCTCGAAGCCGAGGCCACCCACCGCGCCATCAAGCTCGCCCAGGTCGCCGGTGCTCCCCTGTACGTCGTGCACGTCTCGGCCATGGAGGCAGTGGCCGAGCTGGCACGCGCACGGGACGAGGGGCTGAACGTCTTCGGCGAGACCTGCCCGCAGTATCTGTTCCTCTCCACGGACAACCTCGCGGAGCCGGACTTCGAGGGCTCCAAGTACGTGTGCAGCACGCCCCTGCGGCCGCGCGAACACCAGGCGAAGCTCTGGCAGGGCCTGCGCACCAACGACCTCCAGGTGGTCTCCACCGACCACTGCCCGTTCTGCTTCGTCGGCCAGAAGGAGCTCGGCCGCGGCGACTTCTCCAAGATCCCCAACGGCCTCCCGGGCGTCGAGAACCGCATGGACCTCCTGCACCAGGCGGTCGTCGACGGGCACATCTCGCGGCGCCGCTGGATCGAGATCGCCTGCGCCACCCCGGCCCGCATGTTCGGCATGTACCCGAAGAAGGGCACCATCGCACCGGGCGCGGACGCCGACATCGTCATCTACGACCCGCACGCCGAGCAGGTCATGTCCGCCGAGACGCACCACATGAACGTCGACTACTCGGCGTACGAGGGCAAGCGCACCACGGGCCGGGTCGAGACGGTCCTCTCGCGCGGCGAACTCGTCATCACCGAGCGGGAGTACACCGGGCACGCCGGGCACGGCGTCTACACCCCCCGCTCCACCTGTCAGTACCTCAACTAGGAGCGCAGCACATGGACTTCGGACTCGTCCTGCAGACCGACCCGCCGGCCTCGCGCGTCGTCGAGCTGATGAAGCGCGCCGAGAACAACGGTTTCACGTACGGCTGGACCTTCGACTCCGCCGTGCTCTGGCAGGAGCCGTTCGTCATCTACAGCCAGATCCTGGCCGGCACCACGAGGCTGACGGTCGGCCCGATGGTCACCAACCCGGGCACCCGCACCTGGGAGGTCACCGCCTCGACCTTCGCCACGCTGAACGACATGTTCGGCAACCGCACGGTCTGCGGCATCGGTCGCGGCGACTCGGCGATGCGGGTGGCGGGCCGCAAGCCCAACACCCTGGCCCGGATCAGCGAGGCGATGAAGGTGATCCGGTCGCTGGGCAGCGGGGGAGAGGCCGACCTCGGCGGCACCGTGATCAGCTTCCCGTGGATCAAGCCCGGTGCCCACCTCCCCGTCTGGATGGCCGCGTACGGACCCAAGGCCCTGAAGATGACCGGTGAGGAGGCCGACGGCTTCATCCTCCAGCTCTCCGACCTCTACCTCACCGAGTACATGGTCAAGGCGGTCAAGGACGCGGCGGTCGCCGCCGGGCGAGACCCGTCCGAGGTGAAGATCTGCGTGGCGGCCCCCGCGTACGTCACCGAGGACGACTCGCCCGAGGCGCTGGCCCACGCGCGGGAGCAGTGCCGCTGGTTCGGCGGGATGGTCGGCAACCACGTCGCCGACCTGGTGTCGAAGTACGGCGAGCACTCCGCGGCCGTACCGGAGGAGCTGACGGACTACATCAAGGCACGTGAGGGGTACGACTACTCCCACCACGGGCGCGCGGACAACCCCGACACCCAGTTCGTGCCGGACGAGATCGTCGACCGGTTCTGCGTGATCGGCACTCCCGAGGCGCACATCGAGAAGCTCGGCGCGCTGCGCGCGCTGGGCGTGGACCAGTTCGCCGTCTACGACATGCACGACGCGCAGGAGCGGGTGATCGACGTGTACGGCTCCACGGTCATCCCGGCCGTCAACGGCTGACCCCTCTCCCTTCCCGGAACAGGCCGGTGACTGCGAGAATCCGGCCAACCCGAATAAAGCGGAACCAGTAGCTCCGATTCTGGCGCCGACCGCTCCGCCCCTCGACCCCCCCCACACCTTGTCTCCCTTCCCTCCGCCGTCCGGAGGGAAGGGGCCCAAGGCCTCCGCACGGCCTTTCGTTCCCGTCCCGTCTCCCCTGATTGGCCTGCCCATGACCGACATAGCCTCCTCGGGGTCGCCGAGAGCCCAGAGCGCCGACCCGTCCGGCCGGATCGAGCTGGCGCCCGGGGCCTTCCCCGCCGAGAGCCCCTTCGCCAACGAGGACCTGCGCCCCGTACCCGTCTCCGAGCGCAAGTGGACGACGTACAACTTCGCGGCGCTGTGGATCTCCATGGCCCACTGCATCCCCAGCTGGACCCTGGCCTCCGGCCTGGTCGCCCTCGGCATGGACTGGAAGCAGGCCGTCTTCACCATCGCCCTGGCCAACATCATCGTGCTGCTGCCGATGCTGGCCACCGGGCACGCCGGCCCCAAGTACGGCATCCCGTTCCCGGTGCTCGCCCGCGCATCCTTCGGGCTGCGGGGCGCCAACATCCCGGCGATGATCCGGGCGGCCGTGGCCTGCGGCTGGTTCGGCATCCAGACCTGGATCGGCGGCTCCGGCATCTTCGCCCTCGGCTCCAAGCTGACCGGCGGCGAATGGGAGAAGGCGGGACAGATCGCCGGCAATCCCTGGCCGCTGTGGCTCTGCTTCATCGTCTTCTGGGCGCTGCAGATAGCGATCATCTACCGCGGCATGGACTTCCTGCGGCACTTCGAGAACTGGGCCGCGCCCTTCGTGATCGTCGGCGCGCTCGTGCTGCTGGTCTGGATCGCGGTCAAGGCGGACGGTTTCGGCGCGCTGCTCGACCAGCCGTCCAAGCTCGGCTGGGGCCCCGACTTCTGGCCGGTCTTCTTCCCCTCGCTGATGGGCATGATCGGTTTCTGGGCGACCCTGTCCCTGAACATCCCCGACTTCACCCGCTTCGGCGCCAGCCAGAAGGCGCAGACCTGGGGCCAGGCCCTGGGGCTGCCGACGACCATGACGCTCTTCGCGGTCCTCGCCGTGCTGGTCACCTCCGGCTCCGAGGTGGTCTACGGCGAGGCCATCTGGGACCCGGTCGCGCTGGCGGCCAAGGCGGACAACGCCTTCGGGCTGCTCTTCGCGCTGATCATCGTGCTGGTCGCCACCATCTCCGTGAACATCGCGGCGAACGTGGTGTCACCGGCGTACGACCTGGCGAACCTCGCCCCGAAGTTGATCAACTTCCGTACGGGCGCCCTCATCACGGGCGTCGTGGGCATCCTGATCTTCCCGTGGAAGCTGATCTCCACGCCCGAGTTCTACATCTTCACCTGGCTCGGGGTGGTCGGCGGTCTGCTCGGCACGGTCGCCGGCATCCTCATCGCCGACTACTGGATCATCCGCCGCACCGTCCTGCACCTCGCCGACCTGTACACGCCCGGCGGGCGCTACTGGTACGCGTCCGGCTGGAACTGGCGGGCGATAGCGGCCTTCGTGGTCGGCGGCGTCCTCGCGGTCGGCGGCTCCTACTCGACCGTCTCCGAGGACGGCGTGGCCTCGGGACCGTTCCCGCACGACGGCATGATCCCGTTCCTCAAGCCGCTGGCCGACTACGGCTGGGCGGTGGGGCTGGCCACGTCGATGCTGCTGTACGTGGCGCTGATGGCAGGCGAGAGGAAGAAGGAGCAGCGGCAGGCGGAGAAGGGGTCCGTCCGACAGCGGCCGTGACCGGGGCGACGGTGGCCGTGCCGGAGGGATCCCGCCTCTAGCGGGCGCCCTTCAGCACGGCCGCCGCCTCCTTGGCGGCCTTGATGGCACCCTTGTTGATCACGTCCGTGCCGGGCGCCTTCTGGGACTCGAAGTCGCTGCCGTTGTAGGTGACGATCACCAGGGCGTTGGCCATGCGGACGTACACCACGCCCTCGCGGGTCTGCTGCTTGTCGTCCGTGGTGAGGTTCACCACGGAGTAGGCCTCGTCGCCGAGACCCGGGACGGCTCCGCCGCCGTTCTTCTCCGTGGTACGGGTCTGATAGGCGCTTTGGGCCTTCTCGTCCGATTGCTGGATCTCGTACGAGACGTCGAGCCAGCGGTAGTCGAAGCCCTTGAGCGCGTTCCACGAACAGGTGCGGCGCACGGACTCATTGGTCGACGCGATCTCCTTGCCGGCCGTCTTCGCGCCCGGAACAAGGGATGTGACCGTTTTCGTGGTGACACCGGTGCAGGGAGAGGGGGCCTTCGCGTACGTCTTCGTCACGGTCGTCGTCGACGGCGCGGATTCGGAGGTCGAGATGGGCGCCGAGGCGGTGTCCTGTGTGGAGTCCTCCCCGGCCGGGCTCGCGGACAGCGGACCGGACGACAACGCCCAGCCGGCGGTGGCGAGTACGGCGACGGGCAGCAGTCGCGCGGTGAGGGCGAGCGGCAGAGGCAGTTCACGCACAGCGCACTTCTCGGGGTCGAGGCGGGGGGTACCGCCGGGCGGTGGGGTACGTCAGTGTCACATGACTCTCTGTGGGACGAAAGTGCGAACTCTCTCCGTGCATACGTGGTGACAGGGGTGCCTGGTTCAAGAAGAGTCCGCCTTCTTCGCGTCGGCCTTCGCGCCGGCCTTCGCGCCGGCGGCGGAGTGGCGGCTTCCGTCGGGCGTTCGTGTCAGGATCGGCGTCATGATCCCGATACCCGTCCGCAGGGCCTTCCGCGTGCTCCTCGTGGCGGCACTGACGCCGGCCGTGGCCGGCTGCGGACTCGCGGAGGAGCTGGACCGCGAGCGCGACCCCGACCGGACGGAGCCCTCGGCGGCCGTCTCGTCGGCGGGCACGGGCGCCCCCGAGGGATCGAGGGTCCCCGAGCCGACCGGGAGCGCCCCGGCAACCGCCTGTTCGCCCTCCGGGGTGCGCATGGTCCCCGGCCTCGTGGAAGCGGCGATGGGCCTGCGGGCGATGGGTGTGGTCCTCACGAACTGCGGCACGAAGCCGTACACCCTCAAGGGCTACCCGGCGATCCGGCTGCTCGACGCGGAAGGCCAGCCCTACGACGACGTACGCGTCCTGAGGGGCAGCCGTCACCTCACCACCGGCGTGCCCGACTTCGGCCCGCGCACCGTCACCCTGAAGCCCGGCGAGTCCGCCAGGACCGAACTGGTGTGGCGCAACACGGTCGACGAGGCGGACACCCCCGGCGTCTACGCCCCGACCCTGAGCATCGCCCCCCAGCCGGGCCGGCCGGCCGAACTCCTCGATCCCGAGGGCGACATCGACCTCGGCACCACGGGACGCCTCGGCACGACGGCGTGGGCGCAGATCGCCGGGGAGGGGCTTTAACCGGTTGCGGGCCCTCGCGGGTGATCAGCAGCCTGGGTGCATGACACGGTCACAGAACGCCACGCAGCCCCAACTCCCGCCCCTGCCAGGGGAGATACTCGCCTACTACCAGCGCGGCGGGGAGAACACCCGGCTCAGGGAGGGCGCCGGGCGGCTGGAGTTCTGGCGCACCCAGGACATCCTGCGGCGGTTGCTGCCGGCCGCTCCCGCGCGCGTGCTCGACGTCGGCGGCGGCACCGGGATCCACGCCGAGTGGCTGGCGGCGGACGGGTACGCGGTCGAGGTCGTCGATCCCGTGCCGATGCACGTGGAGCGTGCAGGGCGGCTGCCCGGGGTCACCGCGCGGCTCGGGGACGCCCGGTCGCTACCGGCCGAGGATGCCGCGTACGACGTCGTGCTGTTCCTCGGGCCGCTCTACCACCTGCCCGAACGGCCTGACCGGGTGCGGGCGTTGACCGAGGCCCACCGGACCGTCCGCCCGGGCGGTGTGGTGGTCGCGGCCACGATCAACCGCTTCGCGGGGCTCAACGACACGCTCATGCAGGGGAACTACTTCATCCCGGAGCGCCGCGAGCGCACCGACGCGGTGTCGGACCACGGCAGGCACCGGTGGTCCCCGGCGGACCCGCACTTCACCACCGCCTACTTCGCCGACCCCGCCGAGGTGCCCGGGGAGTTCACCGAGGCGGGGCTCGCCCACGAGGGGCAGTACGGAGTCGAGGGTGTCGCCTGGCTGATGGGCGGGGTGGAGGAGTGGCTGGACGACCCGGAGCGCCGGGAGGCGGTGCTGGCCGCGTCCCGGCGGATCGAGTCGGAGCCGTCGCTGCTCGGGGCGAGCGGGCATGTGCTCACGGTGGGACGGCGTCCCTGAGAGGCCGGCGGTCGTCCCCGTGGGTCGGTCGAGGGCTGGTCGATCGTGGACTGCGTACGATCACCGAACGCCCGTCGCGCAGCGAGGAGTCCGCCCGTGTTCACCACTCGACCGACGCTCCAGGGGACCTTCGGCATGGTGTCCTCCACGCACTGGCTCGCCTCCCAGTCGGCGATGGCGGTGCTGGAGGACGGCGGCAACGCCTTCGACGCGGCCGTGGCGGCCGGCTTCGTCCTGCACGTCGTGGAACCCCACCTCAACGGGCCCGCCGGCGAGGTGCCGATCCTGCTCGCGCCGGCGGACGGCGAGGTCCGGGTGCTGTGCGGACAGGGCGTGGCACCCGCCGGGGCGTCCATCGGGCACTACCGGGGGCTCGGACTGGAGCTGGTCCCCGGCACGGGACCGCTGGCGGCCGCCGTGCCCGGCGCGTTCGACGCATGGATGCTCCTGCTGCGCGACCACGGCACCAAGGACCTGGCGGACGTCCTGAAGTACGCCATCGGGTACGCGCGGGACGGCCACGCGCCCGTGGAGAACGTGGGGGCGACGGTCGAGTCCGTGCGGGATCTCTTCGAGAAGGAGTGGCCGTCGTCGGCGGAGGTGTACCTGCCGGACGGTCGGGCGCCCCGCCCGGGGGAACTGTTCCGGAACCCGGCCCTGGCCGCGACCTGGCGGCGGCTCCTCGCCGAGACCGAGGGGGCGAAGGGCCGCGAGGCCCGTATCGAGGCCGCGCGCCGGGTGTGGCGCTCCGGCTTCGTCGCCGAGGCCCTCGTCCGGCAGGCCGGACGGCCCACGCTGGACACCAGCGGGGAACGGCACACCGGGACGCTCACCGCGGCCGACCTGGCCGGCTGGTCCGCGACCTACGAGGCCCCGACGACCTACGACTGGAACGGCTGGACCCTGTGCAAGGCCGGCCCCTGGAGCCAGGGCCCGGTCCTCCTGCAGCAGCTCGCCCTCCTGCCGCCGGACCTCCCCGCCCACGGCTCCGCCGCGTACACGCACCTCCTCATCGAGGGCTGCAAGCTCGCCATGGCGGACCGCGAGGCCTGGTACGGGGACGCGGCGCCGGTCCCGCTCGACGAGCTGCTGTCCGAGGAGTACAACGCCGCGCGGCGGGCCCTCGTCGGTGACACCGCCTCGTACGAGCTGCGGCCGGGCGCTCCGGGCGGCCGTACGCCGCGACTGAGCGCGCACGCGCGCGTGGTGGCCGGCGACGAGCCGGGCGGCGGTGCTCCGGGTGCCGGCGAGCCCACCGTCGCCCGGTGGCCCCGGTCGCCGGTGCCGGGGGAGCCCGAGGTCGCGGAGGACGGGAGCACCCGGGGCGACACCTGCCACCTCGACGTCGTCGACCGCTGGGGCAACATGGTCGCCGCCACGCCCAGCGGCGGCTGGCTGCAGTCCAACCCGGTGGTGCCCGAGCTGGGCTTCCCGCTCGGCACCCGGCTGCAGATGACCTGGCTCGACGAGGGACTGCCCAACTCCCTCACCCCCGGCCGCAGGCCGCGCACCACCCTCACCCCGTCCCTGGCGCTGCGCGACGGGGTGCCGGTCATGGCCTTCGGCACGCCCGGCGGCGACCAGCAGGACCAGTGGCAGCTGCACTTCTTCCTCGCCGTCGCCCTCCGCCCGCCGGTCCGCGGCGGCCTCGACCTCCAGGGCGCCATCGATGCCCCGAACTGGCACAACGACAGCTTTCCCGCCTCCTTCCACCCGCGCGGCACACGCCCCGGCAGCGTCACCGTCGAATCCCGGACGCCCCCCGAGGTCGTCGAGGAGCTGCGCCGACGCGGCCACGACCTGGTGATCGGTGAGCCCTGGTCCGAGGGCCGGCTGTGCGCGGTCGCGCGGGACCCGGTGAGCGGGGTGCTGTCGGCGGCGGCCAACCCGCGGGGGATGCAGGGGTACGCGGTCGGGCGCTGAGCCGCGGCGCGTCCCGGCGGCTCCGGCCCGCCCCGGGTGTTCAGCGCGATTCCAGACCGAATACACCGGACGGGCAGGGATTGTCAGTGGCGCGTGCTGTCATGGAGGCATGATCGAAGACAACGAAACCATCGACGAGTTTCTCGCCCGGCACGCCCCGGACGTCGAGGAGGCGATCCGCAAGGCCGCCGCCGCGGAGATCATGCCGCGCTTCCGGCAGCTCGCCGCGCACGAGGTCGACCAGAAGGCCGGCCCGCACGACCTGGTGACCGACGCGGACCGCAAGGCCGAGCTGTATCTGACCGAGGCGCTCTCCGCGCTGCTGCCGGGCTCGGTCGTGGTCGGCGAGGAGGCCGTGCACGCCGACCCGACGTCGTACGAGGCGATCCAGGGCGACGCGCCGGTCTGGATCGTCGACCCGGTGGACGGCACCCGCCAGTTCGTGAACGGCGATCCCGGCTTCTGCACCCTCGTCGCCCTCGCCCGCGGCGGCGTCCTGCACGCCTCCTGGACCTACGCGCCCGCCCTCGACCGGTTCGCCGTGGCGATCCGCGGCCGGGGCGCCACCGTCGACGGTGTGCCCCTGCGCGCCGGCTCGCCCGCCCCGGACCGGGACCTCGACATCGCCACCTCCCACCCGGACTACACCACGCCGGAGCAGAAGCGGGCCCTGCTCGGTCTCCGGACGGACGGCGTGGCCCCGCGCCCCTGCGGTTCGGCCGGGCTGGAGTATCTCGCCGTGGCGGAGGGCCGGCTGGACGCGACCGCCTTCTCCTGGGAGGCCGCCTGGGACCACGCGGCCGGTCTGCTGCTCGTCCAGGAGGCGGGCGGCGCCCATCTCACCCTGGCAGGCGAGCCCTTCCGCATAACCGGCGGCAACGCCCTGCCTTTCACCACGGCCCGGGACGCGGCCACGGCCCGCCGGGTGGTGGGGCTGCTGTCGGGCGGCGCCTGACGAGCCGAGCGGAAGCGGCACCTCCGCCGGCGGGGTGCACCCTTGCCCGGGCCTGTCGGTGGCCGGGCATATCCTGGGCCCAGGTCTGTCCGCCGGCGGGGATGCCGCCGACGGGACGTGGCCATCGGCTGACGAAGGGGTCCGGACGTGCCGTCGATGCTCGACGCGGTGGTGGTGGGGGCGGGGCCGAACGGCCTGACGGCCGCCGTGGAGCTGGCCCGCCGCGGGTTCTCCGTGGCCGTGTTCGAGGCGAAGTCCACCGTCGGGGGAGGCTCCCGCACCGCTGAGCTGACCCTGCCGGGCTTCCGCCACGACCCCTGCGCGGCCGCGCACCCGCTCGGCGTCAACTCACCCGCGTTCAAGGCGATGCCGCTGGAGCGCTACGGCCTGGAGTGGCTGCATGCCGAGCTGCCCATGGCGCACCCCTTCCCCGACGGCTCGGCGGCCGTGCTGTCGCGCTCGGTGGGGGAGACGGCCGCCTCGTTCGGTCCGCGTGACGCGGGCGCGTACCGCAGGCTGGTCGAGCCGTTCCTGCCCAAGTGGGACACGCTCGCCCGGGACTTCATGTCGCTGCCGCTGTCCGCGCTGCCCCGCGACCCGGTCACCCTCGCCCGCTTCGGGCTCGTCGGGCTGCCGCCGTCCACCTGGCTGATGCGCCGCTTCAAGGACGAGCGGGCCAAGGCGCTGTTCGCCGGCCTCGTCGCCCATGTCATCGCCCCGCTCGGCGGCCTCGCCACCGGCGCGGTGGGACTGGTCTTCGCGCTCGCCGCGCACGCCGCGGGCTGGCCGGTCGCCCGGGGCGGCTCGCAGTCCATCGCCGACGCGCTCACCGCGTATCTGAAGGACCTCGGCGGCGCCGTCCACACGGACTACGAGGTCAAGCGCCTCGACGACCTGCCGCCCGCGCGCGCCTACGTCTTCGACACCTCACCCACCGCACTGGCCCGCATCGCGGGCTTGGGCGGCTACTACGAGCCGTACCGCTACGGCGCGAGCGTCTTCAAGCTCGATTACGCGCTCGACGGCCCCGTGCCGTGGACCGCCCCGGAGGCACGCCTCGCCGGGACCGTCCAGGTCGGGGCGAGCCGGGCCGAGATCGGCACGGCGCTCGACGCGGCCTCCCGGCACGGCCGGGCGCCCGACAGGCCGTTCCTGATCACCGTGCAGCCGAGCCTGGTCGATCCGAGCCGGGCCCCGGAGGGCAAGCACGCCTTCTGGGCCTACGGCCATGTCCCGAACGGCTGGACGGGCGACCTGACGGACGCCGTCGAGCGTCAACTGGAGCGTTTCGCCCCGGGGTTCCGCGACCGGGTGCTCGCGCGCGCCACCGCGGGACCGCCGGAACTCGCCGCACACAACGCGAACTACGTGGGCGGCGACATCGCCTGCGGCGCCGCCTCCGGCCTCCAGCTGCTGCTCCGCCCCAAGCTCTCGCTCACCCCGTACGGCACCCCGCACCCGGCCGTCTTCCTCTGCTCCTCGGCGACCCCGCCCGGCCCCGGTGTGCACGGCATGTCGGGACACAACGCGGCCAAGGCGGTCTGGCGCAGGCTCCGGCAGGAACCCTGAGTTCGTCGCAGGGCCGAGCGATCCGGACAACATCACGAATCGACAAAGGTCTTCACGCTTTCTCCATATGAATGTGTAAGTGGCATGGGTAAGTTGCCGCCATGAAAGATCGGAGTGCGTTACCTGGCTCCGGCTCGCGACCTGCCGCGGGCCTCGCCGACCTCGCACAACTCGTCCGCGCCCCGGCCGCGTTGAGCGTCCCGGGCGACGTGCTCGCGGGAGCCGCCGCCGCGGGCCGACCCCTCGGTGCGCGGACGTTCGGTGTGATGGGTTCGTCCGTCTGCCTCTACTGGGCCGGCATGGCCCTCAACGACTACGCCGACGCCACGATCGACGCGGTCGAACGTCCCGAACGCCCCGTCCCCTCGGGCCGGGTCCCGCGCCGCACCGCACTCGCCGTCGCCGGTGCCCTGACCGCCGGGGGCCTCGCGCTCGCCGCCGCCTCGGGGGGCCGCCACAATCTGCTCGGCGCGCTGCCGCTGGCCGGCGCCGTCTGGGCGTACGACCTGAAGCTCAAGTCCACCCCGGCGGGCCCCGCCGCCATGGCCTGTGCGCGCGCCCTGGACGTCCTCGCGGGCGCCCTGGCGGCCGCCGGGCGCGGCCCGGACCGTACGCCCGGCACCGGTACCGCCCTGCTGCGGGGTGCCGTCCCCGCCGCGCTGGTCGGCGCCCACACCTACACGCTGACCGCGCTCAGCCGGCACGAGGTCTCCGGCGCCCCCGCCCGGCTGCCGGCCGCGACCCTCGCCGCCTCCACGGCCACCGCCCTCGCGGCAGCCCTCCCGGCCCTCCGCACGGCCACCGCCCACCGCGCGGGGAGCGGCGGCGCCACCGGGGTGTCACCTTCGGCCGCGGCCCGGGCCGCCGTGGTCGCCGCCGGGGCCCTCGCCTACCTCGGCAGCTACGGAACGGCTCAGGCCCGCGCCGTACGGGAGCCGTCGGGCGAGAACCTGCGACGGGCCGTCGGGGCCGGGATCCTCGGGCTGATGCCCCTGCAGGCGGCGCTGACCGCGCGGAGCGGAGCCACGGCCGCGGCGGCGGCGCTGGGCGTCGTCCACCCCCTCGCGCGGCGGCTCGCGCGACGCATATCCCCCACCTGAACAGCCCAGACCTCCGCGGAGGAAGGCGCCGGCATGACCCCGCCCCCCACCCCCCTCAGATTCGGCTACGGCACCAACGGCTTCACCAACCACCGGCTCGGCGACGTCCTCGCGGTCCTCGCCGACCTCGGCTACGACGGTGTCGCCCTCACCCTCGACCACGGCCACCTCGACCCCTACGCGCGGGACCTGCCCCGGCGGGTGGACGCCGTCGCCCGGGACCTGGCCCGGCACGGTCTCGACGTGACCGTCGAGACCGGCGCCCCCTATCTCCTCGACCCCTGGGGCAAGCACCACCCGACGCTCATGGCGGACGACGCCGAGCGCCGGATCGACCTGCTGCGGCGTGCCGTCCGCGTCGCCGCCGACCTCGGCTCGCCCACCGTCCACCTGTGCAGCGGCCCCGCGCCGGACGACGGGCTGCCGGAGCGCGACGCGTGGAAGCGGCTCGCGGCGGGGGTCGAGACCGTCCTGGACACGGCGGGGCGCCACGGCGTCTCCCTGGCCTTCGAGCCCGAGCCGTACATGTTCGTCGACACCGTCGAGCGGTGCCTGGAACTGGCCGAGATGACCGGCGGACACGAACTGTTCGGGATCACCCTCGACATCGGCCACGCGCACTGCGTGGAGGAGCGGACCGTTCTGGAGTGTGTCCGCCTCGCCGCCCCGCGGCTGCTGAACGTGCAGATCGAGGACATGCGGCGGGGCGTCCACCAGCACCTCGAACTCGGCTCGGGCGAGATCGACTTCCCTCCCGTGCTCGCCGCCCTGCGGGACCTCGACCACCGCGGACTGGTCTCCGTGGAGATCCAGGGCGGTTCCCTCGACGCCCCCGAAGTGGCCCGCCGCTCACTGGAATTCCTGCGCGCGGCGACGGCCTGACCCGACCGACCCCACGACCACCACCCCCTTCATGTCCTCCCACCCCGCGAGAGGTTGTTCCGTCATGCTCTCCACCGGACCGACGACCGCCGAGTCCCCCGATCCAGCCGATCCGGCCGACCCTCCCGACCCCCGCACCCTCCTCGCCTCCCGCGCGCCGGACGCGGCGGCCCGCGCCTGGCTCGACGAGGCGGTGGCCCGTGTCGCCGACCGGCCCGCGGCGATCCACGCCCTGTTCCCCGCCGCCCGGCGACGCTGCGGCCGCGCCCGGCTGGACGCGCGCTGGACCGTCGACGAGGCCGCCCGCGTCGTCCTGCTCACCGGGCTGCCGCTGGGCGGGCAACCGCTCGCCGACGAACTGGCGCGTCTCTTCCGCCACGGCGACCCGGCCGAACAGCGGGCCGTCCTGCGGGCCCTGCACCTGTTCGATGGCCCCCGCGACGGCGACGGGGCCGGCCGGGAGCCCCTCGGTGACCTCGCGCTGCCGCTCGTCCGCGAGGCGCTGCGCGGCAACGACAGCAGCCTCGTCGAAGCGGCCCTCGGCCCGTACGGCGCCGCCCGCCTTCCGGACGCCGAGTACCGGCAGGCCGTGCTGAAGTGCGTGTTCCAGGAGATCCCCCTGGACCGGACCGCCTCTCTCACCGACCGCGCCGACGCCGAACTCGCCCGTATGCTGGCCGACTTCGCCCACGAGCGGGTCGCCGCCGGCCGGGACGTACCGGCGGACGTCTGGCCCGTCGTCGGCGCCTTCCCCGCCGCCGACCGGCTGGCCGACCGGCTCACCGCCGAGACGAGCGCCGCCCCGCCCGCCCGCCGTGCGGCCGCCGAGCGAGCCCTCCGGGCACTCCACCTAGCCACCGCGTCCGCCTCTTCCTAGCCACCGCGTCCGCGTAGCCCCCACGGCCGCCCAGCCACCACGCCCGTCATGCCACGGCGTCCGCGTAGCCACCACGGCTGTTCGGCCACCGCGTCTGCATAGCCGCCCCATCCGCCGAGCCGCCTCATCCGCCGTCCAACCACCGCGTCCGCCCGACCGGCCCACCGGCCTTCACATCCCGTCGTCGGCATCACTCACGGAACACATCCGAGGAACCCGAGGCACCCGCACATGCGCATCTTCGACCCCCACATCCACATGACCTCCCGCACCACCGACGACTACGAGGCGATGCACGCCGCCGGAGTGCGCGCCGTCGTCGAGCCGGCGTTCTGGCTGGGCCAGCCCCGCACCTCGCCGGGGAGCTTCTACGACTACTTCGACGCGCTGCTCGGCTGGGAGCCCTACCGGGCCGCCCAGTTCGGCATCCAGCACTTCTGCACGATCGCGCTCAACCCCAAGGAAGCCAACGATCCGCGCTGCCGGCCCGTGCTCGACGAACTGCCCCGCTACCTCGCCAAGGACCGTGTCGTCGCCGTCGGTGAGATCGGCTACGACTCCATGACGCCGGAGGAGGACGAGGCCCTCGCGCTCCAGCTGCGGTTCGCCGTCGAGCACGAGTTGCCCGCCCTCGTCCACACCCCGCACCGCGACAAGGCCGCCGGCACCCGGAGGACCCTGGACGTCGTACGGGAGTCGGGCATCGCCCCCGAACTCGTCGTCCTCGACCACCTCAACGAGCTGACCGTCGGCATGGTCCTCGACAGCGGCTGCTGGGCCGGGTTCTCGATCTACCCGAGGACGAAGATGAGCGAGGACCGCATGGTGACCATCCTCCAGGAGCACGGCACCGAACGCGTCCTGGTCAACTCGGCCGCCGACTGGGGCCGTTCGGACCCGCTCAAGACCCGGAAGACCGCCGACGCCATGCTCGCCGCCGGCTTCGACGACGACACCGTGGACCGGGTGCTGTGGCGCAATCCCGTCGCGTTCTACGGGCAGAGCGGCAGGCTGGACCTCGACGAGCCCAAGCCGGACGAGGAGTCGAGCTTCCAGGGCAACTCCGTCCGGCGCGGCGGGGAGTGAGGCACCGGCCATGCGCTTCCGGCATCCGGACGGCACGACCGTCCACCTCGGTTACTGCAGCAACGTCCATCAGGCGGAGGACATCGACGGCGTCCTGGCCCAGCTCGCCCACCACGCAGAACCGGTGCGCGAGCGCCTCGGCGTCGACCGGCTGGGCATCGGCCTCTGGCTCGCCCGCGACGTGGTGTCCGCACTGGTCGCCGTACCCGGCGAGGTGAAGAACCTCCGGAACGAACTCGCGGCCCGGGGCCTGGAGACCGTCACCCTCAACGCCTTCCCCTACGCCGGGTTCCACCGCGAGGTGGTGAAGAAGGACGTCTATCTCCCCGACTGGGCGGACGAGGCCCGGCTGGCCCACACCCTGGACTGCGCCCGCGTCCTCGCCGCCCTCCTCCCGGACGACGTCGAGCGCGGCAGCGTCTCCACCCTGCCGCTGGCCTGGCGCACGCCGTGGCCGCCGGACCGCGCCGACACCGCCCGCCGAGCCCTGGACCGGCTCACCGCAGGGCTCGCCGCCATCGAGTCCGACACCGGCCGCCGTATCCGGGTCGGCTTCGAACCGGAGCCCGGCTGCGTCGTGGAGACCACCGCCCAGGCCGTACGGGAGCTGCGCGGCCTCGACCCCGAGCGGCTCGGTGTCTGCCTCGACGCCTGCCACCTCGCCGTGCAGTTCGAGGAGCCAGGCGCCGCCCTGCGCCGCCTCGCGGACGCCGGACTGCCCGTCGTCAAGCTCCAGGCGTCCTGCGCGGTCGAGGCCGCCGACCCGGCCGACCCCGCCGCCCAGACGGCCCTGCGGCGCCTCGCCGAGCCCCGGTTCCTGCACCAGACGCGGACGGCGGCACGGCAGGAGCCGACGGACGTGCGCGGCGTCGACGACCTGCCGGACGCGCTGAACGGCGGCCTGCCCACGGACACCGGTCCCTGGCGCGTCCACTTCCACGCCCCGCTGCACGCCGCCCCCGAACCGCCGCTGCGCACCACCACCGACCAGCTGAGCCTGGTCCTGGCCGGACTGCTCGGCGGAGCGTCGGCCGACTGCGACCACATCGAGGTCGAGACCTACACCTGGTCCGTCCTCCCCGAACCGCCCACCGACCTGCCCGGCGGCATCGCCGCCGAACTCGCCTGGGCCCGCGACCGGTTGACCGGCCTGGGTCTTGAGGAGGACCAGAAGTGAGTGACCGGACCAGCCCCCGCCCGAACCGGCTCGTCGTCCTCGACATCGTCGGTCTCACCCCGAAGCTGCTGGCGCACATGCCCGCCGTGGCCGCCCTCGGCGAGCGCGGCTTCCGGGCCCGGCTCGACCCCGTGCTGCCCGCCGTGACCTGCGCGGCGCAGTCCACGTTCCTCACCGGCGAACCGCCCTCCGGCCACGGCGTGGTGGGCAACGGCTGGTACTTCCGGGACCTCGGCGAGGTGCTGCTGTGGCGCCAGCACAACGCACTCGTCGGCGGCGAGAAGATCTGGGAGACCGCCCGCAGGACGAACCCCGGCTACAAGGTCGCCAACATCTGCTGGTGGTACGCGATGGGCGCGGACGTCGACCTCACCGTCACCCCCCGTCCCGTCTACTACTCCGACGGCCGCAAGGAACCCGACTGCTACACCTGGCCGCCGGCCCTGCACGACGAACTCACCGACCGGCTCGGCACGTTCCCCCTGTTCACCTACTGGGGTCCCAACGCCGGCCTGCCCTCCACCCAGTGGATCCTCGGCGCGGCCCGCCAGGTCTTCGACGAGCACGGCCCGGACCTCACCCTCGTCTACGTCCCCCAGCTCGACTACGAACCCCAGCGCTCCGGCCCCGGCTCGCCCGCCACGGCGCGGGCCGCCCGGCAACTCGACGACGCCCTGCGCCCGTTGATCGACCACTTCCTGAGCGAGGGCGCCACGGTGGTCGCGCTCAGCGAGTACGGGATCACGCCCGTCTCCCGGCCCGTGGACATCAACCGGGCCCTGCGCCGGGCCGGTCTCCTCCAGGTGCACACCCAGGACGGCATGGAGTACCTCGACCCCTGGACCTCACGGGCCTTCGCCGTCGCCGACCACCAGATCGCCCACGTGTACGTGCGGGACCCGGCCGACACCGCGGACGTCGCCAAGCTCCTGGCCGAACTCGACGGCGTGGAGCAGGTGTTGGACGCCGAGGGCAAGGCCGCCCACGGCCTGGACCACGAACGCGCCGGCGAACTCGTCGCGGTCGCCGACCCCGACGCCTGGTTCACCTACTACTACTGGCTCGACGACGACCGCGCCCCCGACTTCGCCCGTCAGGTCGAAATCCACCGCAAGCCCGGCTACGACCCGGCCGAGCTGCTGTACGACGAGACCGTCCCCGCGGTGAAGCTCCGCGCGATCGGCCAGGTCGCCCGCAAGAAGCTGGGCTTCCGCTACCGCCTCAGCACGGTCCCGCTGGACCCGTCCGGCGTCGGCGGCAGCCACGGACGCCTGCCCGCCGACCCCGACGACGGACCCGTGCTGCTGTGCTCGACGGGCGAGCAGGCCCGGGAGGCGTACGCCGCCACCGAGGTCAAGTCGTTGCTGCTGGGCCTCGCGGGCCTCACCAAGGAGGAGCCGCGCGCATGACCACCCACCCTCCCCTCCCCACCCTGCGGCCCCTGCTCGACCCGTCGCCCGAGTACGCGAAGTGGCGTACCGAGGAGCCGATCCGGCGGGTGACGATCTGGGGCGACAACAGCCCCTGGCTGATCACCCGACACGAGGAAGCCCGCGTGGTCCTGGCCGATCCTCGCTTCAGCGCCGACGCGACCCGCGACGGCTTCCCCGGCTTCCGCCCGCAGGCGCCGCCCCGCGGACCGGGCCAGTTCTTCATGATGGACCCACCCGACCACACCCGACTGCGCCGCGTCCTGATCCCCGACTTCACCTTCCGCCGCATCGAACAACTCAGACCGGCCATCGCCCGCATCTGCGGCGAGCTCCTCGACGCGATGACCGCGGACGCCGCCACGGCCGCCGACCTGGTCGAGGCGTACGCCATGCCGCTGCCCTCGCTCGCCATCTGTGAACTGCTCGGAGTGCCGTACGAGGACCACGACTTCTTCCAGCGCCAGGCGAAAGCCTTCAGCAGTCTCACTTCCGGGCCGGAGGAGATGATGGCCGCCCGCACGTCCCTCCACACCTACCTGGGCGACCTGCTCGCCCGGCGCGCCCGGGAGCCCGCCGACGACCTCCTCACCCGTCTCGCACGCGACCGGGTGGCCACCGGCGAGATCAGCGCACCCGAGGCCGTCGGCATCGCCTCGCTGCTGCTGGTGGCCGGCCACGAGACGACCGCGAACATGTTCCCGCTCGCGGTCGTGGACCTGCTGCGCCACCCCGCACAACTGGCCGCCCTGCACGTGGACCCCGCCCTGTGGCCCGGAGCCGTCGAGGAACTCCTGCGCCATCTCACCGTCGCGCACTCGGGACTGCGCCGGATCGCCACCGAGGACGTGGAGGTCTCCGGTGTCCGCATTCGCGCCGGCGAGGGCGTGATCGTGGCGCTCCAGGCCGCCAACCGCGACCCGTCCGCCTTCACCGCCCCCGACACCCTGGACGTCCACCGCACCACCACCGGCCACCTCGCTTTCGGCCACGGACTGCACCAGTGCATCGGCCAGTCCCTCGCCCGCGCGGAACTCCAGATCGGTCTGCCCGCCCTCTTCGACCGCCTGCCGGGCCTGCGGCTGACCGGAGAGCCGGAGGACTTCGTGCCGGCGATGAGCACGGTCCACGGGGTGCGGTCGTTGCCGGTGAACTGGTAGCCGGCGCGGCTTCGGCGCAGGCTGTGCGGCCGGGCCAGGAACGTCGGCCGCACGGCCCGCTCCCCGGCCGGCACGGGGAGCGGCCCGGTGCGGGCCCCTGGGGACCGGGACGTTGATCCGTTCCGTCCAGCAGTTCGATCATTTTGATCGGTACGTCTTCCTCACCTTAGGAGGACCGATCAGCCAGTGCGGCAGCACCAAGAGAGATGAGGGTTCGATGGCCGTACGCCGACTCAACCACGCTGTCCTGTTCGTCCGTGACATCGCATGTTCCGTCGACTTCTACAGCCAGGTGTTCGGCTTCGCCGTCGAGCACGAGATGCCCGGCAGGGCCGCCTTCCTCAGGGCCCGGGGCAGCGACAACGACCACGACCTCGGCCTCTTCACCCTGGGACCCGACGCGCCCGGTCCTCAGCGCGACCGCGTCGGACTGCACCATCTCGCCTGGGAGGTCGGCACACTCGGTGAACTCGCCGACACGGCGGACCTGCTGGAGGCACGCCAGGCTCTGACCGGGAGCACCGACTTCCTGGTGACCAAGTCCCTGCACGGCGTGGACCCGGACGGCAACGAGTTCGAGGTGCTGTGGCGCGTCCCCCGCGCCGACTGGCCGGCCTCGGAGAAGAACCAGGGACCGCTCCCGCTGGACCTCCGGTCGGCGATCGACCGATGGGGCCCCGATCTGCGAACGGGAGCGGCTGCCGGGTCGGTCACATGACAGCGCATCGGATCCGGCGGGACGACCACGCGGCCTCGTCCGTCCGAGCCCGCCCGCAGAGGAACCGGGCAAACGACTCGAAGGGCGCGCTGTGAAGGGCGTTGCACTCATCCTCACACGTCGATCGGTGGCGGCCCGCTGTGCAGGATGGTTTGATCACCCGTGTGGGTTGCTTACATTCTTCGACGTGCCCGCTCTTCCCGCACCTCAACGAGAGTCTGGCGGGCTGGCGTTCCTATTACTGCGACAACGACGCCAACTGGCGTGGGTGCGCGCGCTACAAGGTGTCACTCACCGGTGAGCGGGTGCCCATCACCCTGCTGCCCAACGGACGGCACGCCCGTCATCTGGCGCCGACGCCCAAGCCCACCAGTTCCGTGGGGCGCGGTCCCCGCCAGGCCGAACAGCCGCCGACGACCGTCGAGGAGCCCGAACGGGGCTGGTGGGCCCGCCTGGCCGAGTGGATGAAGGGCAACGCATGACCGCCTACTGGCCCTGGTGGGCGGGTGCTGTCGGACTCGCCGTACTGACCATCGGTTACACCCTCGCCACCGACCGGTCGTTCGGGGTGTCCGGTGCCTGGGACCGCGTGCTTCACTGGCGGCGCGAAGCCGAACTGGAGCGGATGGAGGCGGAGTTCACGGACGAACGAGCCCTCGCCGCCGCCCTCGACGCGGCCACCGCCGAGCACTTCGGAACCGTACCCGCAGCGTCCGGGCCTGCCGCGTCCTCGCCCGCCGCGCCCGTGCCCCCGGGGCCGACCGGCGTGGCGGCCGAGGACGGACGCCGCGGAAGCGGGCAGTCGCGCCCCGCGCCGTTGGTCACCCAGGCCGTTCTGCTGGTCTCGATCTTCGTGGGCGGACTGATCGCCGCCGTCTCCTCCGGGCGGTTCCACCTCCGCTTCGACATGGGGGCGGGCTACCGGGACGTGGTGACCGGCAACCCGGTCGCCATGGTCGCCCTGCTGTTCGTGGGAGGCGTACTGGTCGGCTTCGGCACCCGGCTGGCCGGTGGCTGCAGTTCGGGGCACGGGCTCAACGGCTGTGGTCGGCTGAGACCCGTCAGTCTCGTCGCTACGGCCACGTTCTTCGGAACCGCCGTCGCGGTGTCGTTCCTCCTGTGGAAGGTGATCTGATGCGTACCCGGGGCGGCATCCTGCTGGCCAACCTTGTCACCGGACTGGCTCTCGGCTTCACCGTGACCAGCATCGGGTTCGGCGACTACGCCGAGCTGAACCGCATGTTCACCTTCCAGGATCTGCGGATGCTCCTCTCCTTCTTCGGCGCTGTCGTGATCATCGCGAGCGTGTTCGCCCTGCTGCGGGTGCGCCGGGACGCAGGCCGCGTCCACGCCGGTGTCGTTCCCGGCGCGGTGCTGTTCGGTATCGGTTGGGCGATCTCCGGCGGATGCCCCGCGATCCCGATCATCCAGGTGGCCGGCGGCTACCTGCCCGCCGTGATCACCATCGTCGGCATCGTCGTCGGGGTCAGGCTGTGCCGCTGGGCCGGTGGCCGACACCTCTTGCGTGTCGACCGGGGCTCCTGCGGAGGGTGAGCGACGGGGCACCGCCGTGCGAGGAGGCCGGACCACATCCGGGATCTTCGGCCCTGAGCACACCGCGACAGCCTCAGGAGGTGGTGGCCCGGCCGGGCGCCGCCCGAGGGCGGCGGCTGCCCCCCCATATTCGAGGGCTCGCCTGCCCCGTCGGCTGGTATAGAGGCGGGCATGACCACCATCACCCTCGTCCGGGGGGACATCACCCAGCAGTCCGTCGACGCCATCGTCAACGCCGCGAACTCCTCCCTCCTCGGCGGGGGAGGAGTGGACGGCGCGATCCACCGGCGCGGGGGCCCCGCCATCCTGGCCGACTGCCGCAAGCTCCGCGCCTCCTACTACGGGCGGGGTCTGCCCACCGGCCAGGCCGTGGCCACCACGGCGGGGGACCTGGACGCACGCTGGGTGATCCACACGGTCGGCCCGGTCCACAGCCAGAGCCTCGACCGCTCCGCCCTGCTCGTCTCCTGCTACCGCGAGTCCCTGCGCGTGGCCGACGAACTGGGCGCCCGTACGGTCGCCTTCCCCGCCGTCTCCGCCGGTGTCTACGGCTGGTCGATGGACGACGCCGCCCGGATCGCCGTACAGACGGTCCGCGCCAGCCAGACCTCGGTCGAGGAGGTCAGGTTCGTCCTCTTCGACGACGAGGCGTACGCGGCGTTCGCCGCACAGACGGGCTGACGGGCTGACAGCGCAGCCGACAGCGGAGTCGACACCGGCGCAGCAGGACGGGAAGCAGTCCGGCGTGTCGCCGCGCCGCACTCTGACGGACGAACGGCCGAAGCGGTTCGAACGGAGTCGTACGGAGTCCCCTGCCAGGAGAAAGGGCCAGGTCAGGTCGGTCGGCGTGGAAGATTGACCGGGCTGCTCCCGATGCCGTGCTCGGTTGCGGCGTTCCCTGCCGCCTTCCACGGTGAGCGCAAAGGACAGCAGCTTCGAAAGGAACGTGCATGCGCGCCCTCGTCTCCCGTGGTCTCCTCCTGTCGCCCCTGGTCTGCGGGGCACTGGTCCTCGGTCCGGTCGGCACCGCCACCGCGGCCGTCGACGCGGGCCGCACCGCCTCGGACCGTGCCTCGACGCGGACCGCCGCGGTCCCCGAACCCGATCTGGACGCCCTCTTCGACGCGCTGGACGCGGAGATCGACGCCCTCCTGGCGAAGGAGGAGGCCGACGCGGACGCCCTCGTCGCCCAGGAGATCGCCGACGTGGACGCGCTGCTCGCGCGGCTCGACCTCGAAACGGACGGGCTCCTGGCGGACATCGAGGCCGACCTGGACGCGGCCACGGCGACCGGGACCGAGACCGAAACCGTCACGGAGACAGTGACGGAGACGGTGACGGACCCCGCCGTGGAGGCCGACGCCGCCGGAACCGACGCGGACGTGCTGCTCGACCAGTTGGACCTGCTCGACCGCATGGACCAGGGCGATGTCCTCGCCCCGCTGCTGGGCGAGTTGACCACGATCGCCAAGCTGGACGCCGCCCGGCTCGACACGGCCGAGGCGGCCCGGCACGCCGCGGCGCTGCGGACCGCCCACACCACCGTGCAGCAGCGGCTGCAGAAGCTGCGGGCGGCGGAACCGGCCGGCACCGATCGCGCCGCGGCGGCGGCCGACCCGGTCACGGACCTGCTGGCCACGCTCCAGTCCGCCGTCGACGCCCTGCTGAAGGCGCTGACCTCGCTCGACCTGGGTGCCGTCCTGGGTGCCGTGACCGGTCTGCTCGCCCCGGTCCTCGGCGTCGTCACCGGCCTTCTGCAGCCCGTCCTCGGACTGGTCACCGGTCTGCTCGGGGGTCTCCTCGGCGGGGTGCCGACCGTGACCCTGCCGGCGCTGCCCGCGGCGTGAGCGGCTCAGTCCCCGTCCGGCGCGTCGCTGAGGCCCAGCCTCAGGTGCTCGACGTGGAAGACGGCCTGGTCCAGCAGCTCGGCGACATGGTGGTCGTGCAGCGCGTACACCACCGAACGGCCCTGCCGCTCGCCCACGACCAGGCCGAGGTTGCGCAGCAGACGCAGCTGGTGGGAACAGGCGGACTGTTCCATCCCGACCTCGGCGGCCAACTCGGTCGCCGGGAGCGGGCCTTCGCGCAGCCGGGCCAGGATCAGCAGGCGGGACGGGGTGGACAGGGCCTGGAGTGTGGTGGCCACCTTGGCGACGTTGCCCGCGTCCAGGCGCACGCGAGGGGTGGCGTCCTGCGCTGAGGTGACGGCTCCATGACCCATGGCCCGTATCTTACCCATCGGACAGGAACACATGAATGAGTCTTCATGTGTTCTTGCGTGCGGTCCCGGTGGCGGCGGACACCGGCTCGCCGAGGTAAGGCCGGACTGCCGCCGCAGGACGAGGTGGCGGCGGTACGGGAACCTGGAGACTTCGGACGCGGTGGTGGTCCGGGACGAGCTGAGCGCGATCCCGGCGGTGGTGCGGCTGTCGCGCGCCGCCCGGCGGCTGATGGCGCAGAACCTGGTGATCGCCGGGGTGTCCATCGCGGTGCTGGTGGTCTGGGACCTGGTGGGCCACCTGCCGTTGCCCCTTGGGGTGGCCGGGCACGAGGGGTCCACGGTGCTGGTGGGGCCGAACGGGCTGCGGCTGCAGAGGGAGTCGGGGTGGCGTCGGGCCACGCGCACCTGAGCAGCGCCCGGGCAGGGCCTGCTCATGCCCTGCTCAGGAGCTGGGCAGGCCCTGAGCAGGGCATGACGGGGCCTGCGGGGGCCCGCGCGCGGGGGCGGGGAACCGTGGGCTTCGCAGGTCGGTCCACCTCGATGTCGGATTCTCGCCAGCCCTCACCCCTCTCCTCCCCGATGCTTGTCTCATGCGGAACGGGATGCACAGAGACACGGAGCGGTGTGTGCGGGCCGTGCGGTCGAAGGACGCTCGGTTCGACGGGTGGTTCTTCACGGCCGTGCTGACCACGCGGATCTACTGCCGCCCCAGCTGTCCGGTGGTGCCGCCGAAGGCGGAGAACATGACGTTCTACCCGAGCGCGGCGGCGTGCCAGCAGGCCGGGTTCCGGGCCTGCAAGCGGTGCCGGCCCGACACCAGCCCCGGATCACCGGAGTGGGACCAGCGGGCGGACCTCGTGGCACGGGCGATGCGGCTGGTGGGGGACGGGGTGGTGGACCGGGAGGGCGTGCCGGGGCTGGCGCGGCGCCTCGGGTACAGCGCCCGGCAGGTCGAGCGGCAGCTGCTGGCCGAGCTGGGCGCCGGACCGCTGGCGCTCGCCCGGGCGCAGCGGGCGCAGACCGCGCGGCTGCTGATCGAGACGACCGCGCTGCCGATGGCGGAGCTCGCGTTCGCCGCCGGGTTCGCGTCGATCCGGACGTTCAACGACACCGTGCGGGAGGTCTTCGCGCTGTCGCCGAGCGAACTGCGCGAGCGTGCCACCCGCTCGGCCCGGCAGCGCTCCGACTCCCCCGGCACGTCCGGGGCGTTGAGTCTCCGGCTGCCGTTCCGGGCCCCCCTCAACCCCGACAACCTCTTCGGTCACCTCGCCGCGACCGCCGTACCCGGGGTGGAGGAGTGGCGCGACGGCGCGTACCGGCGCACGCTCCGGCTCCCGTACGGCCACGGCATCGTGGGCCTCACGCCACGGCCCGATCACATCGCCTGCCGGCTCACCCTGGGCGATCTGCGTGACCTGCCCGTCGCCATCAGCCGCTGCCGCCGACTGCTCGACCTGGACGCCGACCCGGTCGCCGTGGACGAGCAGCTGCGCACCGATGCCGTGCTCGCGCCGCTGGTGGACAAGGCGCCGGGGCGCCGGGTGCCGCGTACCGTCGACGAGGCCGAGTTCGCCGTCCGGGCGGTGCTCGGTCAGCAGGTGTCCACGGCCGCGGCTCGGACGCACGCGGCCCGGCTGGTCGTCGCGCACGGTGAACCGGTCGACGACCCGGAAGGGGGCCTCACCCATCTCTTCCCGTCGCCCGAGGCGCTGGTGGCCGTCGACCCCGAGACCCTCGCGATGCCCGGCACCCGCCGGACCACCTTCACCACCCTGGTACGCCGTCTCGTCGACGGCGAGCTGCACCTGGGCGTGGACAGCGACTGGGCCGAGACCCGCGCCCGCCTCCTCGCCCTCCCCGGCTTCGGACCCTGGACCGTCGAGGTCATCGCCATGCGCGCCCTCGGCGACCCCGACGCCTTCCTCCCCGGCGACCTCGGAATCCGGCGCGCCGCCCGGGAATCGGGCCTGCCGTCCACCCCGGCGGCGCTCACGGCCCGGGCGGCGGCCTGGCGGCCGTGGCGGGCGTACGCCGTGCAGTATCTGTGGGCGACGGACAGCCACCCCATCAACCACCTTCCCGTCTGAGCCCGTTCCGGGCGCACGCACCTCCCGAGGATCACTCATGAAGCACCAGGCGTCGCAGAAGCGGCACACGGTCGTCGACAGTCCCTACGGCCCCCTCACCCTCGTCGCCGACGACGGCGTGCTGTGCGGGCTCTACATGGCCGAGCAGCGGCACCGCCCGCCGGAGGAGAACTTCGGCGCACGTGACGACACGCTCTTCGCCGGGCCCGAGGAGCAGCTGAAGGCCTACTTCGCGGGCGAGCTGCGGGAGTTCAGCCTCGAACTCCGACTGCACGGCACCCCGTTCCAGCGACTGGTCTGGGAACAGCTCGCGGGGATCCCGTTCGGCGAGACCCGCTCGTACGGCGATCTCGCCGACGCCCTCGGCAGCCCCAAGGCGTCCCGCGCGGTCGGCCTGGCCAACGGCCGCAACCCCGTCAGCATCATCGTTCCCTGCCATCGCGTGGTCGGCTCCGACGGCAGCCTCACCGGCTACGGCGGCGGCGTGGAGCGCAAGCGCCGCCTGCTGGACTTCGAGCGGGGAGCGGCCCTCTTCTAGCCCGCGGGGCGCGGGGCGCGGCAGTCAGGGGAGCGCGGATCACGGCAGCAGCCGGCGCTCCTTCGCCACGGCCACCGCGCCCGCCCGCGTCTCCACGCCCAGCTTGGCGTAGATGCGGCCGAGGTGGGTCTTGACCGTGGCCTCGCTGATGAAGAGGGCCCGCGCGATCTCCCGGTTGCCGAGCCCGCGGGCCAGCTGGCCCAGGATCTCGTGCTCACGCTCGGACAACGCCGGCCGGGGGCTGCGCAGTTGGGCCATCAGCCGGTCGGCGACCGGAGCCGACAGCGCGGTGCGGCCGGAGGCGGCGTCGCGGATCGCCGCGAACAGTTCCTCGGGCCGCTCGGCCTTGAGGAGATAGCCGGTGGCTCCCGCCTCGATCGCGCGGCTGATGTCGGCGTCGGTGTCGAACATGGTCAGCACGAGCACACGGGGCACCGGCGCGGCGGGGCCCTCCGCTCCGGCCGGGCGCGCCGTCAGCCGCCGGGTGGCCGTCACCCCGTCCACACCGTCGCCGAGCTGCAGGTCCATCAGGACCACGTCGGGGTGCAGGCGGGCGGCCAGGGCGAGCGCCTCCTCGCCGGTGCCCGCCTCACCGACCACCTCGATGCCGTCGGCAACGGACAGCAGCGCACGCAGCCCGGCGCGTACGACGGCGTGGTCGTCGCACAGCAGGAGCCGCACCGGAGGCCGGGCGACGACCGGGGATCCAGGCGGCCGTCCGGGCGGCCGTGCGGGCACCGGTCCGCTCATCGCACGCCCCCCTCGGCGGTGCCGAGAGCGATCGGCGTACGGGGGACGGCCGCCGACACCACCGTGCCCTCGCCCGGCGTGGACTCCACGGTGAGCGTGCCGCCCGACTGCCGTGCCCGGATGCGCATGGCCGGCAGCCCGTGACCACGCTCCCGCCCGGCCGTCTCCGCGGCCCCGCCCGCCTCGGCGGTCGCCCGGCGGTCCAGGTCGAAGCCCCGCCCGTTGTCGGCGATGTCCAGCGAGACGAGGTCGTCGAGGCAGGTCAGGGTCAGTGCGGCCCGGGTCGCGGCGGCGTGTTCGCGTACGTTGGCCAGGGCTCCCTGGGCGATGCGCAGCAGGGCCGCCTCGGCACGCTCGGGCAGCGCGCCGGGGCTGCCGTCGAGACGGAACTCCACCGTCAGGCCCGGCCCGCTCTCCCGCTCGGCGAGGGCGCCGAGCGCGGCGGGCAGCGAGCGCTCCACGAGATCGGCCGGAGCCAGGTCGTGCACGAAGCGGCGTGCCTCGGCCAGGCTGCGGGAGGTGATCTCGGCCGCCCTCCCGATGTGGGCACGCGCCGCGTCCGGGTCCGTGACCCAGACGCGTTCGGCGGCCTGGAGCAGCATCCGCTGGCTGGACAGCCCCTGGGCGAGGGTGTCGTGGATCTCCGTGGCCAGCCGCTGCCGCTCCGCCAGGACGCCCGCCCGGCGTTCCGTCGCCGCGAGATCCCGGCGGGTGCGGACCAGGTCGCCGATGAGGACGCGCTGCCGGGCCGCCTGGCGCCGCAGATGGACGAAGACGGCGGTGGCGACGGCCGCGACGGCCGGCGGCGCGGCGACCATGTTGGGGTTGATGGTGCCCTGGGACACCCGTATCTCGGCGGCGACGACGAGCGTGGTCACCAGGACCGCCAGCGGCACGGCCATCCGCGGCGGCAGCGTGTGGAACCCGGCGAACAGCAGCGGCATGGCACACCACGTGGCACTGGGCGCGAGCGCGAGCAGGACGACCCAGACCGCCGTCACCGACCCCAGCCAGGTCAGATGCCGGGTGGACGGACGGCTGCCGGGCGGCGGCGCGGGCGCCAGCAGCTGCCCGAGCGCGTAGAGCAGCCCGAACACCGCGAACAGCGCCACCACCCAGCCGGCACGGGCGTCGCCCTGATGACGTGTCAGGAACCGGGCGAACGAGGAGCACAGCAACAGGAAGAACGCGGCGTGCACGACGGCGGCCAGCCAGCGGCCGTCCGGGTCCGGGTGTTCGTGTTCCGGCCAACTCATCGCCCCACCGCCTCTCTTGTCGTGCTCCTCGGGTACTTCACAGCGCGCCCTCCCGTGTCTAACGTGGCTCGCTTCCGGCCGCATCATCCGATCGGCTGATACGAGGATCGCCCGATCCGCCCGCGGACCGGAGCCGGTCGACCGAACCGGACACCCCGCCGCCGCCCCGAGGCTGACAGCACGGCCCGAGCCACTCGGGACGCCATCCGCAAGCCCTCAGGGAAGGAAGCCCCGTGCCACCGACCGAGAAGAACCTGACCGCCAACCGGGCCGCCCTCGGCCACCGCGTCTCCTACGCCCTGCGCCACCCCGACCGGGTGCCGCGCCACCTGGCCCGGGTGGCCCGCGACATGTGGCTGCGCCACCGCCACCCGGACCACATCGACTACTACCGCGCGGTGATGCGCTCCGACACCCGCGCCGACCCGGACGCGGCGGTCGGCAGCCGCAGCCGGGAGAGATGGCTGGCCCTGGGCGCGATGCAGTTCGACTACCTGCTCGGCCACGGTCTGCGCCCCGAGCACCGCATGCTGGAGATCGGCTGCGGCAACCTGCGGGGCGGCTGGAGGTTCATCCGGCACCTGGAACCCGGGCACTACTACGGCCTCGACATCTCGCCCGACATCCTCGCCGCAGCCCAGGACACGATCGTCGAGATGGGGCTGCAGTCACGCCTCCCCACCCTCACCCCCGTACGCGACCTGACCCTGAAGTTCCTGCCCGACGCCCACTTCGACGTCGTGCACGCGCACAGCGTGTTCTCGCACTCGCCGCTCCACGTCATCGAGGAGTGCCTGTCCCATGTCGGCCGGGTACTGACCCCGCGGGGCTGGTTCGACTTCACCTTCGACCGCACCGAGGGCACGGAGCACCATGTCCTGCGGGAGGACTTCTACTACCGCACCGAGACGCTCGTCGCCCTGGCGGAGAAGCACGGACTGCGGGCCCGCTTCATGGACGACTGGGAGAAACTGCCGCACGGCCAGTCCAAGCTCCGCGTCACCCACCCCGCCGCGTCCGGGGACTCCGAGGTGTCCTGACACCCCGGGGTCCTGCCGCCCGGTCAGCCGCTCGCGGCCCCGATCCCCCGCAACAGCTCCGGCAGCGCGGTCCCGATCGGCTCCCGCACGACCTCGTCGGCCCGCTCGTCGTACGGGGTCGGATCGGCGTTGACGATGATCAGCCGTGCCCCGTGGTCGGCGGCGACGCCGGCGAGCCCGGCGGCCGGCTGGACCTGGAGGCTGGTGCCGACGGCGATGAAGACCTGGCTGGCCTTGGTGATCGAGACCGCCTCGCCGAGCACCACCGGGTCGAGGCGTTCGCCGAACATGACGGTGGCCGACTTCAGGACGCCCCCGCACTCCAGGCACGGCGGATCGTCCTCGCCGGCCTCGACCCGGGCGAGGGCGTCCTCCATCGGCGTACGGGCACGGCACGCGACGCACACCACGGACCGTGCGCTGCCGTGCAGTTCGAGGACCTTGCGGGCGGGCATCCCGGCGAGCTGGTGCAGCCCGTCCACGTTCTGCGTGATCACCCGCACCGGCACCCCGGACCGCTCCAGTTCGGCCACCGCCCGGTGTGCCACGTTCGGCTCCGCCTGCAGCGTCCGGTTCTGCCGCCGCATCCGCCACGCACGCCGGCGGATCTCCGGATCGCCCATGTAGTACGCGTACGTCACCAGCTTCTCGGCCTCCGGGTCCCGCCGCCACAGCCCGTTCGGGCCCCGGTAGTCGGGGATGCCGGAGTCGGTGCTGATGCCGGCGCCGCTGAGGATGGCGACCAGGGGCTTGTCCATGGGGCGAGGGTAGGCCGGGTGCGCGGCCGGGGCGAACGGATAACCGGGGCCGCGGCGCGGGCGGGGTCAGGGAGCCGGCAGTCCGTAGGTGCGGTCGTAGTGCTGGGCGACCAGGACGCCGCTGTGGTCGCAGGCGAGCTGCCAGTCGTTGACGCCGGTCTCCACGCCGTCGGTGAAGTTCCACAGGAGCCGGCCCTCGGCGGCGCCGATGGCGTAGATGCCGTCCCGGTTCTGGTAGGCCGGGACGTAGACGGCGTCGGGGCCCGCGGTGACCGGCTGGTCGATGTTGAGGCGGGGCGTGGGGCAGAACCAACGGCGGGCGCCGGTACCGGCGTTGAAGGCGTACACCCCGGCCGGGTCGGTGCCGGTGACGTAGATCGTGTTGCCGTAGCCGCCGAGGGAGGCGAACGTGCCGCGCTCGGGCTTCACCCGCCAGCGGACCTTGCCGGTGGCGAGGTTCAGCGCCTCCAGGTGCCGGCTGATGGCGAACACGGTGCGGTCGAGGACGGCGATTCCGGGCCGCAGGTCGTAGCCGACGGGGTGGCGCCACAGGACGCCGGAGCTCTCCGTGCTCCGGGCCGTGACATTGCGCAGGCCGTCGGCGTAGACGAAGTACCCGGGCAGGATGACGGGCGTCAGCCGGATTCCTACGTCCTCCGGGCTGATGGGGATGACCTCCGCGCGGCGGCCCCCGAGATCGACGCCGAACACCGTGTCCGTGGACGTCGCGACGCCCTGCCGTGCGGACTTCCGTCTGAGGAGGACACCGATGACGGACACCCACCGGTCGGCGGTGGCGCCGAGCAGCGTGTCGAAACGGAAGTCCGGCCCGAAGTCGATGGTGAAACGTTCCGTCCCGTCGGCCGGGTCCACGCCGATCACCGTCGCCCCCTCACCGAGAGCGATCGCGGAGTCGAAGGACAGCACGGTGGGGGTCGGCGACTGGCTGATGCCCTCGTAGACCCACTTGGGCCGGGTGCCGTCCTTGAGGTCGAGGCAGACCAGGTCACCCGGGCGGGTCTTCACCAGGGCCGTGCCCTCGTGGAAGACGGCGGGCGCCTGGAGCATCGGTCCGCCCCGGTAGGTCCACAGCGGCTTCGGGGCCGGGCCCGCGGGCTTCGTGGAACGCGCGGCCGACTTGTCCGGCCGGCCGAGGACCAGGGCGGCACCGACGGCCGCGGCGGTGGCGGATCCGGCCGACACGCTCAGGACCGTACGCCGGGACGGGCCGGGCCGCGACACCGCGCGGCGGTGCCCGCCGGAGGCACGGTACGCCTCCGGCCCTCCGGGAGGGGAGTGCGGCTCCGCGTGCGTGCGGGCCTCGGCCCCCGACCGTGGGGTGCTGCCGCCGGGCGAGGGCTCCCGCACGGGCCCGCCCGGCCGTCCTGAGCCGTCGTACGGGCGGGCCGGGGCCGGTCCCGACGGGCTCCCCGCGTCACCGGCCTGCTCGTCCCGCTCGAAGTCGTACGCGGCCCGGCTCAGCCGCGCGGCGTATCCGTCCGGCTCGGGGCCGCTTCCGGCGGAGGGGAGCACGACGTCGGTGTACGGGGTGGTGTCCAGGGTCCGCACCGCCGCAGCGCGCAGCGCGATCGAGGAGGTCACCGAGGCGGGCAGCCAGCCGTCCTCGGCCAACTGCTCCACACCTCCGGGCGCGCAGGCCGCAGCCAGCTTGTCCGGAGTGATCCGCAGCCGGGGGTCCTTGGTGAGACAGAGGTTGATGATCCTGTCCAGGGGCTCGGGCACCCCCGTCAGATCGGGGGCGGTGTGCACGACCTGGTAGAGGAGCGTGGCCGCCGCGGTGCCGCTGAACGGCGCGTGCCCGGCCGCGGCGAACGTGAGCACCGAGCCCAGGGAGAAGACGTCTCCCTCGGGTCCCAGCGGCTCGCCGGTCGCCTGCTCGGGGCACATGTACTCGAAGGACCCGAAGAGGGCGCCGGAGCGGGTCAGGTCGTAGCCGTCGCTGGCCCGGACGATGCCGAAGTCGATGACGCGCGGACCGTCGGCGGCGAGCAGCACGTTGGACGGTTTCAGGTCGCGGTGCACCAGACCGGCGGCCTGCACCGAGATCAGCGCCTCGGCGATGCCGGCGCCCAGCACGAGCACCGACTCCACCGGGAGCGGCCCGTGCGCGGCGACCGCCTCGGCCAGGGTGGGACCGGCGATGTAGTCCGTGGCCAGCCACGGCACGGCCCCGTCCGGGTCGGCGTCCACGACGGGCGCGGTGTATCGGCCGCCGACCGCTCCGGCGGCCTCCACCTCCCGGCGGAAGCGGACACGGAAGTTCTTGTCCCCCATCAGCTCGGGACGGATGGCCTTGACCGCGACGGTCCGCCCCTCGGGGGACCGCGCCAGATAGACCCGTCCCATCCCTCCCGCGCCGAGCCGTGCCACGAGACGGTACGGACCTAGCTCCTCGGGATCGTCTGAGCCCAGTGGTTCCATGACCTCAGCTGCCTGTTCGGTGAGGACGGGCGACAATCGGCCCGCGGGTGGGGGAGGACCGACTGGTCCGGGCGGCTCCCGGTGACCGTTCCCCCAGGTGCTCCGGATCTCCCGGAGCCACGGCCCGCGCCCGGGCCGCCGGTCACGGGTGTCCCGAGTACTGCCCCGGTTCCTGAGCGGAACACGGGGCGCGATCGCTCGGACGGGGTTGACGTCAGCCTAGATGCTGTAGTGACGAACGGGCAGCGTTTTCAGCCAGAGCTTCAAACTTCTATTAAGTGTCCGTTTCACTCTTCTCACGTTCCGTACAAGGGCAGTTGACCTGCAGTCAGGTGACTCCTGTCAACGGCCGGGCGACACCGCCGTGGCCGATCTGCGACGGTTCAGCCGACCCGGCCGCCGTTCTCCAGCTCGACCGTGCCCGACCCGTCCGCGAGCGCGTCGAGGGCCGCGAGGACCCGCGTGCCGAGCGCCCCCGGGAGGTACGCGGTGAGTTCGGCGCGCGGGACGAGCCGCCACGACACCAGCTCCTCCTCCTGCAGACGGATCCGCTTCAGATCCTCCTCGCCGAGCACCCCGCCGTCGTACACGTACGCCACCAGCGGCGGCCGCCCCACCCCGTGCACCCAGTCCACGGCGAGCAGCCGCCCCGGCTCGACGTCCAGCCCGATCTCCTCCAGGGTCTCGCGCCGCGCGCCCTGCCTCGGGGTCTCCCCCTCGTCCGACTCGACCGTCCCGCCGGGAAGCGCCCATCCCTCGCGGTAGTTGGGCTCGACCAGGAGGACCCGCCCCTCGGCGTCCCGGAAGACGGCGGCGGCGCCGGCCAGGACACGGGGCAGGCTCGCGATGTACGCGGCGTAGTCCGGAGTGCTCATCCAGGCAGGGTAGACGGACCCGGAGGGGCGGGACATCGGCGCTCGGGGGCGGCAGGCCCGCGCTCAGGGGCCGGCGGACCGGGCCAACCGCACCGTGCGCTCCGCGAGTTCACCGATGCGCACCCCGTCGAAGCCGAACACGGCGCTGCGCACGGTGTCCTCCAGCGGGTCCTTCCACCGGTCCGGGATCGCCGCCGCCCCGCACAGCACGCCCGCCACCGAACCGGCGGTGGCCCCGTTCGAGTCGGTGTCCAGTCCGCCGCGGACGGTCAGCGTGATCGTCCGGGTGAAGTCGCCCCCGCCGTACAGCAGCCCGGCGGTCAGCACCGCCACGTTCGGCACGACGTGGATCCAGCCGAGCCCCGCCGTCTCCTCGCCCACCGTCGACAGTGTGTCCTCCCAGCCCAGCCCGGCGTCGTACAGGGCGACGACCCGGCGCACGGTCCGGGCGAGGCGGCTGCCCGCCGGGACCACCGCCAGCGCCTCTTCCACGGCCGCCCGCACATCCGGCGCCGCGAACGCCGCCGCGATCAGTGCCGCCGCCCACATGGCGCCGTACACCCCGTTGCCGGTGTGCGAGAGCACCGCGTCGCGCCGTGCCAGCGAGGCCGCGCGCCGGGGCAGACCGGGGCACGTCCAGCCGTGCACGTCGGCGCGGATGAGGGCGCCGATCCACTCCTGGTACGGGTTGTCGTACGTCGCGGTCAGCGGCGGCCGCAGCCCCCGGGCGAGGTTGCGGTAGGCCGCCCGCTCCGCCGTGAACGTCTGCAGATACGGCAGCCGCAGCAGCCACAGGTCCCCGACCTGCTCGGTGCTGAAGCCGAAGCCGTGCGTCTCCAGCAGGTGCAGCCCGAGGATCGCGTAGTCGACGTCGTCGTCCCGGCAGCTGCCGTGGATCCGGCCCCGTACGCAGTCGCGCCACTCCGGCCGCAGCGCGCGCCGGTCACGCTCGGTGGCCGGTTCCGGGAGGTAGTCGGTGAGCGGGAGGGCGCCGGCCTCGCACAGATAGCGGTCGATGCGCTCCCGCGTCCACAGGTCCCCCTGCTCGACCGGCTTCCCCAGCATGTTCCCCGCGATCCGGCCCAGCCAGCCCCCGAGGACACGGTCGCCGAGTTCGGCCCCCACCGGGGGTGTGCGGGTCGCGGGGCTCGTGGGCGTCATGTTCCAGGTCTACCCGCTCGCGGCCTCGTCGGCGCGCAGGACGGTGTTCGGTGGGCGGGACGGGGCATGACGTACGGGGGCCGGGACGGTTAGGGTCGCAGCGGCGCGACTGCCTTGACGTGCGCAAGGCCCGATGAGCGAGGGGAACGCAAGGTGGCGAACGCCGCAGCGGACGGGATCGGTACGTCCATCGACACGGAAGCCGACACGGACGCGGACACGGCAGTCCCGCGGGTGCTGATCGCCGCGGACAAGTTCAAGGGCACGCTGACGGCCGTCCAGGTCGCCGAGCGGGTCACGGCGGGCCTGCGCCGGGTCCTGCCCCATCTGGCGGTGGAGGCCCTGCCGGTCGCCGACGGCGGTGACGGCACGGTGGCCGCGGCGGTGGCGGCCGGCTTCGCACAGCGCGAGGTACGGGTCACCGGCCCGCTCGGTGAGCCCGTCACCGCCGCGTACGCGCTGCGCGGCGACACGGCCGTCGTCGAGATGGCGGAGGCGAGCGGGCTGCAGCGGCTGCCCGCCGGGACGTTCGCGCCGCTCACCGCCACCACGTACGGCTCCGGCGAACTGCTGCGCGCGGCGCTCGACGCGGGCGCCCGGACGATCGTGTTCGGCGTGGGCGGCAGCGCGACGACGGACGGCGGCGCGGGGATGCTCGCCGCGCTCGGGGCGCGCTTCCTGGACGCGTCGGGGGAGCCCGTCGGGCCCGGGGGCGGTGGTCTGCGCGACCTGGCTACGGCTGACCTGTCGGGCCTCGACGAGCGGCTCACGGCGGTCGACCTCGTCCTCGCCAGCGACGTCGACAACCCGCTGACGGGGCCGAAGGGCGCACCCGCCGTGTACGGGCCGCAGAAGGGCGCTAGCCCCGAGGACGTCGCGGCGCTCGACGCGAACCTCGCCCACTACGCGGCCGTCCTGGAGCGGACACTCGGCGGGCGGGCCGCCGAACACGCCCTGGCGCCCGGCGCGGGCGCTGCCGGCGGCATCGGCTACGGCGCCCTCGTCCTCGGCGCCCGCTTCCGCCCCGGCATCGAGGTCATGCTCGACGTCCTCGGCTTCGCGGCGGCGCTGGAGAAGGCGACCCTGGTGATCACCGGCGAGGGCTCCCTCGACGAACAGACCCTGCACGGCAAGGCCCCGGCGGGCGTCGCGGCGGCCGCCCGGGCCGCCGGCAAGGAGGTCGTGGCGGTCTGTGGCCGCCTGGCCCTCCCGCAGGACGCCCTCGACCGCGCGGGCATCCGCCGGGCGTATCCGCTCACGGAGGTGGAGCCGGACGTGGCGCGCTGCCTGGCGGACCCGGGGCCGATCCTGGAGCGGGTGGCCGAGCGGATCGGCCGGGACTTCCTCGCCTGACGGCTACGGCAGGGCGATCAGGTTGCCGTCCAGTTCCCTGAAGTACCTGCCGCTGTCGTGGCCCTCCACCTTGCCGTGCCGGAACCAGAGTTTCGAGAAGTGGTGGATGGTCTGGGAGGTGGTCTCCCAGACCAGGGAATGGCCGGATCCCTCGAAGCAGAACATCAGCTTCTTCTCGCCCTCGATGGCCGAGTAGAGATCCGGGACGGAGAAGTACAGGTCGTCGGGCATCGGGTTCGGGCTGTTGGCCGTCCGGTCCAGTTCCCCGTAGAGGATGAGCACGGGAACCCGGTCGCCGAGCACGTACCTGCCCTGGTGCTTGTGCGGCGCGGTCTTGCTGTTCCAGCCCCACCAGTAGGTGTTCCGGTACCGCAGGACCCCCGCGTGTTCGCCGTTCGTGAGGGGTCCCCACTTACTGGCGACGGGGTCGTCCTCCATGCAGGCGGCCCAGGCCAGCTCGTCGATGCCGGGCTCCCACAGGGAGGCGGGGCCGGTCAGCGCCCTCTGGAATCCGGTCTTGCTGGTGACGTGCATCGGGAAGCCGAACTGGTCGGCCGGCTGACCGACGGGCAGTGACGTGACCCCCGGGGGGCGTCCGAAGATGTCATCGGCGTCGCCGGACCACCGCCCCCGCGGCGGGAACATCGGAGCGAGCAGGAACAGGCTCTCGACCTCCTCGGGGTGCAGGAGGGTGTAGGGGCCCATGACGAACGAGGCCGCGGACCAGCCCACGAAGCGGATCTTCTTGCCGGGACCCACCTGCGACTGGATGAACCGCACCACCGTCGCCAGCTCCGCCGCGTCACTTTCCGCGTTGCCCAGCTCGGACTTGTACGTCGGCTCGCCGGGCGCCGGGATGGTGTGGTCGACGAGGACCGGCTGCTGCTGAGCCGGGTTGGTGTTGTACGGATCGTCCATCTGCCCCGGACGGGGTGACCGGCCGGAGCCCTGGAGGTCCATGAGGAAGACGTCGAAACCGGCCGCCGCCAGCTCCTGTGCCCAGCTGTAACGGTTGGCGTCGCCGCCGGGCACCGGCGCCAGGTCGAAGCCCGCCAGCTCCGGCACGCTTCTGCCGTGCAGCATCAGCACCGGTTTGCGGTCGTGCGCGTGTCCGTTGCCGGGGGTGCCGTCGTACTCCCGGACGGGCAACTCGATGGTCCTGCCGTGGGTCGCCGGCATCGTGGACCTGTGCGTGACCTTGTGCTCGTCGTATCTGGTCATGACCATCTCCTGACGGTCCGTGGGACAAATAGGGAGGAAGTGCCCCCTTTTCCACCGTCCCCCTCTTCCTCACCCCCAGCAACTCGACCCCCACGCCATGTAGTTGACCCGTCAAGGGCACACCGCGGAGGCCCTTGAACCAGAAACGGGTGTGGCCCGAGCCATGAAGGCTCGGGC
>NZ_JBHVDD010000029.1:0-93414 GCF_042802995.1 Streptomyces sp. NPDC057438 | reverse complement strand
AGGCCCTCGGGCTTGGCGGCGGCGCGGCCGATGGCGGTCTCGATGCGGTTCAGCGCGGCGACGCGCTTGTCCTCCAGCGGGCCGAGGATGGCGTTGTTGACGAAGTTCGCACCGCCCTGGCCGACGGTGTCGATCAGGCGCTGGTTGGCTTCCTGGATCTGGGTGTCGAGGAGGGCGAGGTTGCGGTCGACCTCGGCCTGCGCGGAGGCCGGGATCGCCGGGAGGCTGCCCTCGACCGCCGGGCACGAGATCGTGCCGGGACCGCCCGCGTTGCCCGCGTCGGCGGCGCCCTCGCCCGCTCCGGCCCCGGCGTCCGCTCCGGCCCGGGCTCCCGCCTGGTCGCCGGCGCCCGCGGCGCCGCCCTGGTCGAGCTGGCAGGGGGCGAGCTTCTCCAGGCCCTCGGGCTTGGCGGCGGCGCGGCCGATGGCGGTCTCGATGCGGTTCAGCGCGGCGACGCGCTTGTCCTCCAGCGGGCCGAGGATGGCGTTCTGGACGAAGTTCGCACCGCCCTGGCCGACCGTGTCGACGAGGCGCTTGTTGGCCTCCTGGATCTGGGTCTGCAACTGGGCGAGGTTGCGGTCGACCTCGGCCTGGGCGGAGGCGGGGATCGCCGGGAGGCTGCCCTCGACCGCCGGGCACGAGATGGTGCCCGGGGAAGCGGCAGCGTCCTGACCGTCGTTGTTGGCACCCTCACCGGCGAGAGCGGAACCCGCGATGACCGCTCCGGAGAGCACGACCGCGGCGGCGCCGCCGATGATCCCTACGCGACGCTTGTTGTACTTCGGAAGAGCCCTGGACATGCGGATGCCTCACTCGAGTCGGGTGTGGTCGGTGTGAACTAACGCGGCGCCTGCGTTCGGTGAGAGTTACGAGCAAGCGGTTTCATTTGTTCAAAGCTTTCTCCGCATCTCCCAAAGTTCTCTCAGATTGACGATTCATGCAGAGTTCTGCATACTCATGCATGACAGCGAGCAGTGCAGTGCGCGGAGATCGAGGAGCAACGCGAGTGAGCAGCAACAGCGGTGACGTACGGCTCTGGGGCGCCCGTTTCGCCGACGGTCCCGCGGAGGCCCTGGCGAAGCTGTCCGCGTCGGTCCACTTCGACTGGCGCCTGGCCCCGTACGACATCGCGGGCTCCCGCGCCCACGCGCGTGTGCTGCACAAGGCGGGTCTGCTCACCGAGGACGAGCTGACCCGGATGATCGCGGGACTGGACCGGCTCGAAGCGGACGTGGCCTCGGGCGAGTTCGTCGGCACGGTCGCCGACGAGGACGTGCACACCGCCCTGGAGCGCGGCCTCCTGGAGCGCCTGGGCCCCGACCTGGGCGGCAAGCTGCGCGCCGGCCGGTCCCGGAACGACCAGGTCGCGACCCTCTTCCGGATGTACCTGCGCGACCACGCCCGTACGGTCGGCGGCCTGATCGCCGAGCTGCAGGAGGCGCTGATCGGTCTGGCGGAGGCCCACCCGGACGTGGCGATGCCCGGCCGGACGCACCTCCAGCACGCCCAGCCCGTCCTGTTCGCCCACCACGTCCTCGCCCACGTCCAGTCCCTCTCCCGGGACGCGGAGCGGCTGCGTCAGTGGGACGAGCGCACGGCCGTCTCCCCGTACGGCTCGGGCGCCCTCGCAGGCAGCAGCCTCGGCCTGGACCCGGAGGCGGTGGCGAAGGACCTGGGCTTCGAGCACGGCAGCTCCGCGAACTCCATCGACGGCACGGCCTCCCGTGACTTCGTCGCCGAGTTCGCCTTCATCACCGCGATGATCGGCGTGAACCTCTCCCGGATCGCGGAGGAGGTCATCATCTGGAACACGAAGGAGTTCTCCTTCGTGACCCTCCACGACGCCTTCTCGACGGGCTCGTCGATCATGCCGCAGAAGAAGAACCCGGACATCGCCGAGCTGGCCCGGGGCAAGTCCGGCCGCCTGATCGGCAATCTGACGGGACTGATGGCGACGCTGAAGGCCCTGCCGCTGGCCTACAACCGCGACCTCCAGGAGGACAAGGAGCCGGTCTTCGACTCCATCGACCAGCTGGAGGTCCTGCTCCCCGCCTTCACCGGCATGATGGCCACGCTCACCGTCCACCGGGAGCGCATGGAGGAACTGGCCCCGGCCGGCTTCTCCCTCGCCACCGACATCGCCGAATGGCTCGTCAAGCAGGGTGTCCCCTTCCGCGTCGCCCACGAGGTCGCCGGTGAGTGCGTCAAGGTCGCCGAGTCCGAGAACAAGGAGCTGAACGACCTGACGGACGACCAGTTCGCCAAGATCTCGGCCCACCTGACCCCCGAGGTCCGCACGGTCCTCAACGTCCCCGGCGCCCTAGCCTCCCGCAACGGCCGCGGCGGCACGGCCCCGAGCGCGGTGGCGGTCCAGCTGGCGGACATCAAGCAGGACGTGGCGGCGCAGCACGCGTGGGCGACCGCGAAGAAGGGCTGAGACGGGGAGGCGTGGGGCCGAGGAGGAGCGCCCCGTAAGGGGCGCGGGGAACTGCGCGAGAACCCCCACCGGACGCGCGCGTACCCACCCACTCCGCGCGGAGCGCGGCTGAGGGTCGAAGGGGCGCGGCCCCTGGATGGGGGCACCTCCCGCTCGGAGCGAAGCCGAGAGTGGGGGAGGGACGGGTAGGGGCGGCGAGGGCGGGAAAACACCCGGAGCCCCCCGCGCCCGCACAACGAAGGTCATCGCGAGTTAGGTTGGTCGGAGCCTCCAGGAGCCGACCGAACGGAGCCCGCGATGCCCTTCGCCCGACTGGCCGCAGCCACCACCCCCACCTGCCACATCGGTTTCGGTCTCGCCGCGGTCGCCCGCCCCGGCTACATCACCCTCGGCCGCGACGCCGACCTCGGACGGACCCGCACCGTCGAGGCCCTCCGCGCCCGCACCCACGAACTCCTCGACGCCGCCTACGCCCAGGGCGTCCGCTACTTCGACGCGGCTCGCTCCTACGGCCGCTCGGAGGAGTTCCTCGCCGACTGGCTGACGGCCCGCCCGGGCCTCGACGACATCGTCGTCGGCAGCAAGTGGGGCTACACCTACACCGCCGGCTGGACCACCGACGCCGAGCAGCACGAGGTCAAGGACCACAGCCTCCGGACGTACGAGCGGCAGCGCGCCGAGAGCACCGAACTCCTCGGCGACCGGCTGGACCTCTACCAGATCCACTCGGTGACCCCGGACAGCCCGGCCCTCACCGACAAGGAACTCCACTCCCGGCTGGCGGAAGCCGCCGCCCAGGGCGTCACCATCGGCTTCTCCACGAGCGGCCCGGCCCAGGCGGAGGCCGTCCGCACCGCCCTCGCGGTGACCGTGGACGGCGAACCCCTGTTCCGCACCGTCCAGTCGACGTACAACGCGCTGGAGACCTCCGCCGCGCCCGCGCTCGCCGAGGCGCACGACGCCGGGGTCACCGTGATCGTCAAGGAGGGCATGGCGAACGGCCGGCTGGCCGGCCCGCACGCCCCGGACGCGCTCCGTGCCGTCGCCGAACAGACGGGGCTCGGCTGCGACGCGGTCGCCCTGGCGGTGGTCCTGCGGCAGCCGTGGGCCGGTGTCGTCCTCTCCGGCGCCGCCACCACCCACCAGCTCGCCTCCAATCTGCACGCGGCGGTCGTCGACCTCGACGACGAGCAGCTGGCCGCCCTCGCCGGTCTGGCCGAGGACCCGCGGACCTACTGGGAGAAGCGCGGACAGCTGCCCTGGCACTGACCGCGGACGGCTGTTCCGCCACTGACCACGGACGGCTGCCCTGGTACCCACCACGGCAGCTGTCCTTGCGGTGACCACGACCCTCGACCCCATTGTCATGAGACGTCTGACTCCATCACCATGAGACACCCATGCCCGCCGTGAGACATGAATGTCTCATATGGGTTATGGTTGTCTCATGACCGTCGATCGTGAACACGTGCTGCGCAGCGCAGCCGCCCTGCTGACCCGCAAGTCCAGCGCGACGATGGACGAGGTCGCGAAGGCCGCCGGGATCAGCAGGGCCACGCTGCACCGCCACTTCGCGGGGCGCGAAGCGCTCGTACGGGCGCTGGAGGCGCTCGGTATCGCGGAGTGCGAGGCCGCGCTGGACGCGGCCCGTCCCGCCGAGGGCTCCCCGCGCGAGGCCGTACGGCGACTCGTGCGGGAGATCGAACCGGCCGCGGCCCTCCTCGCCTTCCTCTACACCGAGGCACAGCTGTTCGAGGGAGAGGGGCAGCACGAGGGCTGGTCCCGGATCGACGACCGCATCGCGGCCCTCTTCACCCGCGGCCAGGCAGCGGGCGAGTTCCGCATCGACCTCACCCCGGCCTGGCTCACCGAGGCGCTCTACGGCCTGCTGGCCTCCGGGGCCTGGGCGGTCGCGGACGGCCGTGTGGCCGCCAAGGACTTCACCTACATGACCACCGAGCTCCTGCTCGGCGGCGCTCTGCGTCATCCCGCACAACCGAGAGAGGAATCATGACCAGCACCCTGCGGCCGGCCGGCGCGACGGAGGCGGAGAAGAGGCCGGGCCGCTGGCTCGCGCTCTCCGTCCTCGTGCTCGCCGTGCTGCTGGTGGCCGTCGACGCCACCGTCCTCGGTCTCGCGACCCCCTACATCAGTGAGGATCTGCAGCCGTCGGGCAACCAGCTCCTGTGGATCGGTGACGTCTACTCGTTCGTCATCGCGGGCCTGCTCGTGTCCGCCGGCAGCCTCGGCGACCGCATCGGCCGCAAGAAGCTGCTGCTCGTCGGGGCCACGGCGTTCGGCGTGATATCCGTGCTCAACGCCTATGCGACCTCGCCCGAGATGCTGATCGTCGCGCGGGCCCTGCTCGGTGTCGCGGGCGCCACCCTGATGCCCGCCACCCTCGCCCTGATCCGCAACCTCTTCCACGACCCGCGTGAGCGCAGCCTCGCCATCGGCGTCTGGGGCGCCACGGCCTCCGCCGGCACGGCGGTCGGGCCGGTCGTCGGCGGGTTCCTGCTGGAGCACTTCTGGTGGGGTTCGGTCTTCCTGATCAACCTGCCGGTGATGGCCGTCCTCGTCCTCGTCGGCATCAAGCTGCTTCCCGAGTCCCGCCACCCGAGCCCGGGCCCCTGGGACATGCTCAGCGTCGGCCTGTCACTGGTCGGCATGATCGGTGTCGTGTACGCGGTGAAGGAGACCGCCTCCCACGGCATCGACGGCAACGTGCTCGCCGCGGGCCTGCTCGGCCTCGCCGGACTGTTCTTCTTCGTACGCCGTCAGCTGACACTGCCGCACCCGCTGCTGGACATGCGCCTGTTCCGCAGCCGGGGCTTCTCCGGAGCGGTCCTCGCCGACCTGCTGACCATTCTCGGCCTGTCCGGCCTGGTCTTCTTCCTCTCGCAGTTCCTGCAACTCGTCCAGGGACGGGGGCCGCTGGAGGCGGGGCTCGCCGAACTGCCGGCGGCCGTCGGCGCGGTGGCCGCGGGCCTGATCGCCGGAACCGCCGCACGCCGCTTCTCGGTCCGTTCCGTGGTCGCGGGCGGCCTCGCGGCCATCGGCGTGGCCCTCGCCCTGCTCACGCTGGTCGACCGCACCACCGGCTACCCCCTGATCGGTGCGGCACTGCTGATCGTCGGCATCGGCGCGGGTCTGTCCTTCACCGTCACCGCCGACGTCATCCTCTCCAGCGTCCCCAAGGAACAGGCGGGCGCGGCCTCGGCCGTCTCGGAGACGGCGTACGAGCTGGGCGCCGCCCTCGGTATCGCGGTCCTGGGCTCGATCGTGACGGGCGTCTACCGCGACTTCACGGCCCCGCCCGGCACTCCGGCCGAGGCCCACGAGTCACTGGGCGGAGCGGTGGAGGCGGCGGCGCACATGCCCCCGAACGCGGCCCAGCAGATGCTCACATCGGCCCAGGAAGCCTTCGTCGACGGCCTGACCATCGCCGCAGCCGCAGGCGCGGCCGTACTCCTGGCCACGGCAGCCACAGCCTGGCTCCTCCTGCGCACCCAACACCTGGACCCCAGCCCCGCCACCCCGGAGAAACACGGCCCGCAGTGAACCAAGCGCAACCCCCGCCCACCCCGCACCGGACATCCGACGGAAGTCCCCCGTCAGGGGCGCGGGGAACTGCGCGAGACCCCGCCACCGCGCACCCCCACAACGAACCCCCACCCCCACCCGCCAAACCAGCGGAGCTACGCCGCCTCCTTGGCCTTCGACGCGTACATATCCACATACTCCTGCCCCGACAACCGCATCACCTCAGCCATCACCGAGTCGGTCACCGCCCGCAGGACATACCGGTCCCGGTCCATCCCCTCGTACCGGGAGAACTCCATCGCCTCACCGAACCGCACGGTCACCCGGTGCGGCCGCGGCAGCCCCGCACCACCCGGCTGGATCTTGTCCGTCCCGATCATCGCGAAGGGGACGACCGGCGCCCCGGTCATCAGCGTCAGCCGGGCGATGCCCGTACGCCCCCGGTACAGGCGGCCGTCGGGCGACCGCGTCCCCTCGGGGTAGATGCCGAACATCCGGCCCTCGTCCAGCACCCGCCGTCCGGTCATCAGCGCGGCGACGCCGCCCCGGCCGCCGTCACGGTCGACGGGGATCATGCCGACGCCCGTGAAGAACCAGGCCATCAGCCGGCCCTTGATCCCCTTGCCGGTGACGTACTCGTCCTTGCCGATGAAGACGACCTGCCGGTCGCAGACCAGCGGCAGGATCATCGAGTCGATGAAGGTCAGATGGTTGCCGGCGAGGATCACCGGACCGTCTCCCGGAATGTGCTCGGCGCCCTCCACCCGAGGGCGGAACATCAGGCGCATGATCGGTCCGAGCACTGCCTTGATGAGCACGAAGCGGGACAACGGGCCCTCCCATGTCAAGCGTTCCGGTACAAGTCTGTGCAGGTGAGGACGATACTCCCGGCGCCGGGGGCGGCGCACACCGGGTTCACCGAGTGGATACCAAGTGTTGACGCTGTTTTACCTGCGGTGACGTACGAGTGGCGGCGTGTCACGGGTCCGAAACATGTGACGGACATCGCGCCACCGAACGGACGACCCGTCATATTGCGCCTCTCGCGCGACACGAGGCGTCTTCCGCGTGTTCGGTCCCAGGTCTCCCGACGGTCACCTCCGGACACCTACGATCGTCCCGCTTTGACAGGTGCAGGGCATCACGGTGGAGGAGCCGGACATGGGGACGCAGGAGTCGCGGCAGTCGCAGGACCCGAACGGGCAGGGACGCGGGGCGGAGGGACGCGGGGCGGGCCGACGGGCGATGCTCGGTGCTGCGATGCTCGGCGCGGGCGGGGCGGTCCTCGGGCTGCCCGCCACCGCCCGGGCCGCCGAGGCCGCGTCGGGCTCGACGTCGGGCGGGGGGTATCGCAGACTGCCCGTGCCGACGATCATCGCGCACCGAGGAGCCAGCGGCTACCGCCCGGAGCACACGCTCGGCTCGTACCAGCTCGCCCTCGACATGGGCGCGCACGTCATCGAGCAGGACCTCGTGCCCACCAAGGACGGTCACCTCGTATGCCGTCACGAGAACGACATCACGGGCACCACCGATGTGGCGACGCACCCCGAGTTCGCCGACCGGAAGGCCACGAAGGTCGTCGACGGCGTCACCTACACCGGCTGGTTCACGGAGGACTTCACCCTCGCCGAGCTGAAGACCCTGCGCGCCAAGGAACGCATCCCGGGCAACCGGCAGGAGAACACCCTCTACGACGGCCGCTGGGAGATCCCCACCTTCGAGGAGGTGCTGCGCTGGGCCGAGAAGGAGGGCAGGAAGCGGGGCGAGCGGGTCTGGCTGCACGTGGAGACCAAGCACCCCACCTACTTCCGCAAGCTGGGCCTCGGCCTGGAGGAGCCGCTCGCCAGGCTGCTGCGCACGTACGGCCGGCACAAGAAGAACTCGCCGGTCTTCCTGCAGTCGTTCGAGCCGAGCAGCATCCAGCGCCTGAACGGCCTGGTGGACAGCCCCCTCGTCGTCCTGCTCTCCGGCGCCGCCACCCGTCCCTGGGACTTCGTCGAGGCCGGTGACCCGCGCACCGTCGCCGACCTGGTCAAGCCGGCCGGCCTCGCCTGGATCGCCTCTTTCGCCAACGGCATCGGCCCCACCCTCGACCTGGTCATCCCGCGCGACTCGGGCGGCAACCTGACCACCCCCACCACCCTTGTCGCGGACGCGCACGCCAAGGGCCTGATCCTGCACCCGTACACCCTGCGCAACGAGAACACCTTCCTGCCCGCGAACTTCCGCAGGGGCACGGACGCCAACGCCTACGGCGACTCCTTCGGCGCGTTCAAGGTGTACTTCGACACCGGCATCGACGGCATCTTCACCGACAACCCCGACACCGGCCTGCTGGCCCACGCGGACTTCGTCGGCGACTGAGCCGACCGGGGGAGCCCGACCGGTGGAGACCGACCGTCAACACATGAGCCCCTGGCCCCGATTGGGGTGACTCCCGTCCGCCCCGGCAACCCCGGCCGGGGCGGCGGCGTCCCGGGGCATATGACACACGACATGCTGACCGGCCTCCGCCCCCTGCTGGTCGCGGAGGCGTCGGCCGAGGCCCCCGCGGCCGGCACCGAGGCGGGAGACCTGGAACAGGCGGTCTGGCTGCGCCTGCTGGAGCGGCTCGACGCCGCCGGCCCGCCCGCCGATCCGGAGGGCTGGCTGCGCAGCGCCGTCCGCTTCGAGGCGCGTCTCAGCCGCCGCACGGCCCGGCACGAACTGCCCTACGCCGCCGAGCCCGCCGACGAGCACGCGCCCGGCCCCGAACAGCAGGTCCTGACCGCCGCCCGCCGCCGAGCGTTGTACGCGGCCGTACGCCGGCTCCCCGGGCGCTGCCCCCGGCTGCTCGCGGCCCTGCTGTCCCCCGACGACCTCACCTATCGCGAGATCGCGGGCGAGTTGGGTATCTCACAGGGCAGCCTGGGCCCGGAACGTTCCAGATGTCTGGGATGTCTTCGACGATTGCTGTCCGCGGAGGTTGCGGCGCGCGAACCACGGGGATAGGAGTGAAGGACATCGGGTGAGCAGGTGAGCGGGAGGCGTGCACACATGGGCATGAGCGTGACCATCGCGGTGGCGACCGAGCAGGACGCCGAGCAGATCTTCAGGCTGCAGTACCTGTGCTTCCAGGGCGAGGCGGCCCTGTACGGCAACTACCGCATCGACCCGCTCGTCCAGAGCCTCGACTCCGTCCGCGAGGAGGTCGCCTCGGACTGTGTGTTCGTGGCCAGGCTGGGGGACGAAGTGGTCGGCTCCGTGCGCGGCGCCCTCGACGCCGACGGCACCGCGGCCATCGGCAAGCTCTGCGTCCACCCCCGCCTCCAGGGCCACGGCATCGGCGCGCGGCTCCTGCGCGCCGCCGAGTCGGCCCTCGCCGGAGAACGCGGCGCCACCAGGTTCCGCCTCAGCGCGGGCCACCGCAGCGAGGGCAACCTCCGGCTGTACCGCCGGGTCGGCTATGAGACCGTCGGGACCAGCCAGGGCCGGGACGGGGTGCCGATGGTGGTGCTGGAGAAGCCGGCGGGGGCGTACGCGACGACAGCGTGACAGGGCCCCCGGGAGGGGGCGAGGACGACGCGACCGGCCGGCGACGGGTCCGCGGCCGCCCGACGCACCTCAGGCGGCCTCCGGCCGGCGCGCACTCCTGCGCAGCCAGTACATCGCGGTGACCGGAAGGATCACAGGGATGAACAGGTATCCGATCCCGTAGTCCGACCACACCGTCTTGTCCGGGAACGCCGACGGCTCCACCAGCGTCCACGTCCCCACGATCAGCACGCCCGCCAGTTCCACCGCGCAGCACAGCCGCGCCGCCTTCCGGGCGAACTCCCCGCCCCGCACCAGCGAGTACGTGATGAACCCGTAGACGAGCCCGGCCACCGCGGACAGCGTGTACGCGAGCGGGGCGTGCTCGAACTCGGTGGAGATCTGCACGGCGGACCGCGACACGGCCCCGACGACCATCACGCCGTACAGCCAGACCAGCAACATCCCCGGTCCGCTGATGAGCCGCGCCGGTCTCGCGTCCCGCGGCACCTCGTTCGTCGCGGTCACCTCAGCCTCCCCAGATGTCGTAGAGCCGCACCTGCAGCACGGCGAGCACCACACCGCCGGCCGCGACGGTCACGCTGCCCCAGCGGGTGCGCTCCGCCAGTGACATGAACCCGGTGACCGGGACGCACGCGAACGCTCCGAGCAGATAGGAGACGAAGATCGTGCTCCCCTGCTCCGGCTTCTCCCCGCGTGCCAACTGCACGATCCCGACGACCAGTTGCACAAGAGCCAGCACCGACACCACGGCCATGCCGATGAAGTGCCAGTCCTTGGTCGGCTGATCGCGATACGCGGCCCAGCCGCACCAGGCGGCGAGCACAAGCGCGGCGACGGCGGTCGTCACCGTCAGGGGAACAAGCATGCCGCGACCCTATTACGGCGCAGAATCCCGCCGCTTCCGGCCCCGCCCCCGGAAACCCGCAAGGCGCACTTCGTGGCCTTGGCCACAGAAGCGGATGCTCACAGAATGGACGCCACCCCGCTCCACCTGCGGACATGATGAGCAAGCCCGTCCACATCTTGGACGGGCCGCTCTCGCCTGCCGCATACATCTGTTTTACTGATCTCATGACCACGACGAGCTGCCGCACCCTTGCGACCGAGGCGACGATGACGCCCGGTGCTCGTTGTACGTGTCGAATGTGCGCCTGCTAGAGGACCCCACCCCCCCCGGCACGTCCGTACGCGCTGAACGCCGTACGAGACCCCTGTGCCCGCGCACGTCTTCCCTCCCGTACCCGGGCACACCCATGCCCCCGCGTACTCGACAGTGATGGAAACCCCAGTGATCACGACAACAGGCCTGACCAAGGTCTACCGCTCGCGCGGCCGTGAGGTCACCGCCCTCGACGGCGTCGATCTCCACGTCCGCGAGGGCGAGGTGTACGGCGTCATCGGCCAGTCCGGCGCCGGCAAGTCCTCCCTCATCCGCTGCGTCAACCTGCTGGAACGCCCCACCGCCGGCACCGTCACCGTCGCGGGGCAGGACCTCACGGCTCTCGCCGGGCGCGGCCCCCGGGCCGGCAAGGAACTGCGGCAGGCCCGCAGCCGTATAGGCATGGTCTTCCAGCACTTCAACCTGCTGTCCACCCGCACGGTCCAGGACAACGTCGAGCTGCCCCTGGAGATCCTCGGCCGGTCCGGCAAGGAGCGCTCCCGCAAGGCCCTCGAACTCCTCGACCTCGTCGGGCTCGCCGACCGGGCGCAGTCCTACCCCGCCCAGCTCTCCGGTGGTCAGAAGCAGCGCGTCGGCATCGCCCGCGCCCTCGCCGGCGACCCCAAGGTCCTCCTGTCCGACGAGGCCACCAGCGCCCTCGACCCGGAGACCACCCGCTCGATCCTCCACCTGCTGCGCGACCTCAACCGCGAGCTGGGCCTCACCGTCCTGCTGATCACCCACGAGATGGACGTGGTGAAGTCGATCTGCGACTCGGCCGCGCTGATGGAGAAGGGGCGCATCGTCGAGTCCGGCACCGTGAGCGAACTGCTCGCGACCCCCGGATCCGAACTGGCCCCCGCCCTCTTCCCGGTGACCGGCGACGCCACCGACGAGGACCGCACGGTCGTCGACGTCACCTTCCAGGGCGAGGCGGCCACCCATCCCGTCATCTCCCGGCTGTCGCGCACCTACAACATCGACATCTCGATCCTCGGCGCGGCCATCGACACCGTCGGCGGCCTCCAGGTCGGCCGGATGCGCATCGAACTGCCCGGCCGCTACGAGGACAACGTGGTGCCGATCGGCTTCCTGCGCGAACAGGGCCTCCAGATCGACGTCGTGGGCCAGGAGCGTGTCCTGGTGAAGGAAGGTGCCAAGTGACCTGGTCCGAGATGCGGCCCCTGCTGGAGCAGGCCTGTTGGGACACCCTCTACATGGTCGGCTGGTCCACGCTCATCGCGGTCGTCGGCGGCCTGCCGCTCGGCATCCTGCTCGTCCTCACGGACCGGGACGGCCTGCTGCGCAACGTCCTCGCCAACAAGGTCATCGGGCAGATGGTGAACGTCGCCCGCTCGATGCCCTTCATCATCCTGATGGTCGCGCTGATGGGCTTCACCCGCTGGGTCACCGGCTCGACCATCGGCCGTGAGGCGGCCGTCGTGCCGCTCGCCATCGGCGCCATCCCGTTCTTCGCGCGCCTGGTCGAGACGGCCGTCCGCGAAGTGGACCACGGGCTCGTGGAGGCCGTGCAGGCCATGGGCGGCAACACCTGGACCGTCGTCCGCAGGGTCCTCGTCCCGGAGTCCCTGCCCTCACTGATCTCCTCGGCCACCACGACCGTCGTCGCCCTCATCGGCTACTCGGCCATGGCCGGCACCGTCGGCGCGGGCGGCCTCGGCGACATCGCCATCCGGTACGGCTACCAGCGCTTCGAGACCGAACTGATGTGGATCACCGTGGTGGTCCTCGCGGTCGTCATCTCCGCCATCCAGTTCACCGGCGACCACGCGGCCCGCGCCCTGCACCGGCGCGGCGGCCGATCCGGCGCCGCACCCCGGCTCCGGCTGCTGAAGCCCAGGGCCGCCACCGCGGACATCACCAAGGTCTAGTCCGCGCGCGGGCATCCGCAGATTTCCCGTCCCACCCAAGACGGGACCGCTCCACCCAAAAGGAAAGGCACTTTTCGTGCGTAACACCGCCAAGTTCACCACCGCCGTACTCGCCGCCGGGGCCCTCACCCTCGGGCTCACCGCCTGCGGCGCGGACAAGGCCGACAGCGCGTCCGACACGAGCGGCCCCCTCGTCGTCGCCGCCAGCCCCACCCCGCACGCCGACATCCTCAACTTCGTCAAGGACGAGCTGGCGAAGGACGCGGGACTGGAGCTGGAGGTCAAGGAGTTCAGCGACTACGTCCTGCAGAACCCGGCCACGGAGGACGGCTCCGTCGACGCGAACTACTTCCAGAACCAGCCGTACCTCGACGACTACAACAAGAAGAACGGCACCCACATCGTGCCCGTCGTCACCGTGCACCTGGAGCCGCTCGGCCTCTACTCGAACAAGGTCGAGAACAAGGACGACCTCAAGAACGGCGCGACCGTCGCCGTCCCGAACGACACCGTCAACGAGGCGCGTGCCCTCAAGCTGCTCGACTCCGCCGGGATCATCAGGCTCAAGGACGGGGCCGGCACCGACGCGACCCCCGCCGACATCACCGCGAACCCGAAGAAGCTGAAGTTCAAGGAGCTGGAGGCGGCCCAGACCCCCCGCTCCCTGGACGACGTCGACGCCGCGGTGATCAACGGCAACTACGCCCTCGAAGCCGACCTCTCGCCCGCCGACGACGCCCTCGCCGTCGAGCCCGCCAAGGACAACCCGAACGGCAACTTCCTCGCCGTCAAGGAGGGCAACGAGGACGACCCGCGCGTGAAGAAGCTCGCCGGGCTCCTCACCTCCGACGAGGTGCGGAAGTTCATCCAGGGCAAGTGGAGCAACGGCTCCGTCATCCCGTCCTTCTGACCCGAGTCCTTCCGACTCGCGTCCTTCTCGCGCCCGTCCTTCCGTGCCGACGGCACGTATACGGCGTTTCGCCACGCATCGGGGCCGCTCCCTCACGGGGAGTCGGCCCCCTGGTGCGATTCAGTGCTTTCATGCTGCATGCTGGGCAGTTCGGCAGGCTCTCAAAGTTTTCGAAGGTTACGGAGCGGCGCATGATGAGCACCTTTCCCGACATCTCCATCAACACGGATCGGTTGGTTCTGCGCCCGTTCGACGAGGACGACATCCAGGCCTTCACCGAGATGATGAACGACGAGCAGGTGATGGCCTGGACCGATGTCCCGCAGCCCTTCACCGAACGCGAGGCGCGTACCTGGATCACCGGGTACGCGCCCACCGAACGCACGTCGGGACGCGGCCTCGACCTCGCGGTCACCGAGTTCCTCACCCAGCGCCTGGTCGGTGTCATCCAGCTGACCAAGACCGACTGGCACGTGCGCGCGACCGAACTCTCGTACGTCGTCGCCCCCTGGGCGCGCGGCGAGGGCTACGCCTCCGAGGCCGCCCTCGCCACCGCCCAATGGCTGTTCCGTGAGCAGAAGTTCGAGCGCATCGAGCTGCGCACGGCCGCCGACAACACCGCCTCCCAGCAGGTCGCGCAGAAGATCGGCTGTATCAGCGAGGGCGTGCTGCGCAACGCCTGTATAGCGCGCGCCCGCACCGCCGAGGACGGCTGGACCGAGGTCCGCACGGACTTCATCGTCTGGAGCCTCCTCCCGGAGGACATCGAGGGCGTCAGCGAGGAACTCGCCGACAGCGGAGGGTACGGGGCCTACTCGGACTGGAACTGAGCACCCACGGGCGTGCGGGGGGCCGTGAACCCGGCCGCCGGACCCCACCGCGCCACCGGGTAGTCTCGACGGACCCCGTGCGGGCATTCCCGACGACCTGCGAAGACCCTCTGGAGACTGACGAAGATGGCCGACCGGGTCACGGTGATCGGCTGGGACGGCTCCCCCCTGACCGCCGCGGCACGCTCCGCCCTCGCCGCCGCCACGCTGGTGGCCGGCGCGGCCCACCATCTCGCACTGCCCGAGGTGCCCCCGCGCGCCGAACGCATCCGCCTCGGCAGTGTCGCCCTCGCCGCCCGACGCATCGCCGGCCACCGGGGCACCGCCGTCGTCCTCGCCGACGGCGATCCGGGCTTCTTCGGGGTCGTCCGCACCCTCAGGTCCCCCGAGTTCGGCCTGGAGGTCGAGGTCGTCCCCGGCGTCTCCTCGGTCGCCGCCGCCTTCGCCCGCGCGGGCATGCCCTGGGACGACGCGGAGGTCGTCGTCGCCCACCGCCGTACGCTGCGCCGCGCGGTGAACGTGTGCCGCGCCCACACCAAGGTCGCCGTCCTCACCTCGCCCGGCGCCGGCCCCGCCGAACTCGGCCTGCTCCTCGACGGAGTCCACCGCACCTTCGTGGTCTGCGAGGAACTCGGCACGGAACGCGAGCGGGTCACCGTCCTCACCTCCGACAAGGCCGTCGACCGCACCTGGCGCGACCCCAACCTCGTCATCGTCATCGGCGGCCACGCGGGCGCGTCCGAGAGCGGCGGCTGGCTCGCCGGGCGTGACCCCGCCGCCGGACCGCGCGGCTGGGCCCTGCCCTCCGCCGTCTACGGCGGCGCCATGGGCGAGGGCGAGGCCGAACTGCTGCGTTCCTCCCAACTCGCCCGCCTGGGCCCCCGCGTGGGCGACCTCGTCTGGGACATCGGTTCCGGCAGCGGCGCCTTCGCCACCGAGGCCGCCCGCTGCGGCGCCGCCGTGATCGCCGTCGACCACGACCCCGAGGCCTGCGGGCGGACGACCCTCGCCGCCCGCCGCTTCGGCGTACAGCTCCAGGTGGTGCACGGCGCCGCCCCGCACGTCCTGGAGAACCTGCCCGAACCCGATGTCGTACGCGTCGGCGGCGGGGGAGCCAGGGTGGTGTCGGCCGTCGCCGACCGCCGCCCCCTGCGCATCGTCACCCACGCCCTGACCCGGCCCGCCGCCGAGCGCGTCGGACGGGACCTGACCGAGCACGGGTACGAGGTCCGCTGTGACTTCGTCCAGTCCGTGGAACTCGATACCAGGGCCTGGACGGAACGGGAGCGGAGCGTCGCTTTCCTGCTCAGCGGGACCCTGCCTGAACGTTCCGTGTGATCCGGTTGTCGTACCGGCGCGGTAGGCTGGCCGACTGTTGTACCGCACTTCGACATCCGGCACTTCGTCGGCCAATGTCCTAAAAGCACGCCCGTTTTGAGGGCGTGTGTGGTACGGCGAAACGGGGAGGACGCGCAACGTGGCGCAGTCCACAGCGGACCGTCGCGGATCAAGCTGTCGCGATGGGGGGACGACCGGGACAATGGCCCTTCAATGGCTTTGTCGACATGCAGCCGGGCCGTCACGTGCCGCTGGGCACGCACGCTCGTTCTCCACGGTGGGGCGGTAGGTGCGCCGTTCCCGGGCCAGCTGGCATGGAGGCACTAACCGATGGGCGAGGGGTACGCATGACCGACACCGGCCAGGTCCCGGGCGAGGGACTGCCGGAGAGCGCAGGCATGGTGGAGCAGCCGGGCGTCCCTGCGCCGGGTGCGTACACCTACCTCTCCGAGACCGCCGCCGAGGACGAAGACCTCCTGCTGCCGGGCGCCCAGGGCGCGTGGGGCAACGAGATGCCGCCGCCCGCCCCCGAGCCCGTCGTCCAGGTCGTCCACGAGCCCGCCGTCCACGAGCCGGGCCCGCACGAGATGTCCGGCCGCGACAGCGGCTCGCACGACCTGAGCGCCGTCCGTACCCCGGTCGCGACCCCCGTCCCGCAGCCGCCGGTGGCCCGCCGCCCGCTGCATCTCGGCCCGCCGACCCCCGACGCCTCCGCCAGTCCGGTCCGCTCCCTCGCCGACCGCGGCCCGGCCGGTGCCCCCGTGCCGCCGAGCGCCGTACGCCACCCCGGCCCGCCCACCGCCGGCCCCGAGTACCTCGACGTGCCCCAGCAGCCCGTGTCGCAGTGGGTCGGCGCCCCTGCGCAGGCCGCGCCGGGGGTGGCTCCCGGGGGAGCGGCCGCAGAAACGGCCGCTCCGCAGGAGGCGCAGCTTTCCGTGGCCGTGGCGCAGACACCGTCGGCCGAGGAGATGCCGCAGGCCGCGGACACACCCCAGGAGATCCAGGACGCCGAGGCCCTCCACCAGGCCCAGGACGCCGCCTACGCCCTGGCGCAGGAGGCCGCGGCCGCCCAGTTCCGGAACCCGGAAGCCGTGGGGACGCCGGTCGCCGCGCAGTTCCAGGCCCCGGAGGCGGTGGAGCCGCAGACGGATGCCTCGGAGGCGGATGCTCCGCAGACGGATGCCCCGGAGGCGGATGCCCCGGAGGCGGATGCCCCGGAGGCGGATGCTCCGGAGGCCGTGGCGGCGCCGGTCGCCGTCGAGGAGCAGGCCGAGGCGCCGGTCGTCGAACAGACGGCCGAGCCGCAGACGCACCCCGCAGAGGCGGGGGAAGCGTCGGCCGCCGTCGAGGAGCAGGCTCAGGAGACGACCGTCGAGCAGACCGGGCTTCCCGGGGAGGCCGAGCCGCAGTTCCAGGCCCCGGAGGCCGGGGAAGCGCCGGTCGTCGTCGGGACAGAGGCGGCGGAGGCCGCAGAAGCACGGTCCGCCGGACCGGAAGAGGCTCCCGAGGCCGCCGACGAGCCGCCCGCGCCCGAGGCTGCCGAGCCCGCCCCCGGCCCCGAGGCCCCGCAGGCCGTGGCTCGGCAGGACGCCGAGCCCGTGGAGACGACGCCGGAGGTGCAGGCACCCGAGGCGCAGGTCTCCGAGGAGCCCGCGCCCGTCGATCCTGCCGAGCCCTCGCCGGAGGCGGCAACCGTCCCCCCGGCGCCCGTGGACCCCGAGCCGGTCCCGGCCCCGACGGTCGCCGAGACGCAGGACACCCCCCAGGTTCTTCAGGAGCCGGAGGAGGAGCCCCCGGCGTCTCAGGAGGCCCCCGAGACCGTCGAGGCATCCGTTCCGACCTCTCCCGACGAGCCCGAGACGCCGCTGCCGCAGGCCGACCCCGACGCTTCCGAGCAGGCCGGCGCGGTTGTCACAGCGGAGGCCGAACACCCCGCCGCTCCCGAGGAGCAGGCACCGGCCGCCGATGTGGCCGACGACCAGGTGATCCTCGCCGCGCCGGACGAGAGCGGCCCCGCCCCCGCGCAGCAGTCTCAGCAGGCGGAGCAGACCCCGGCCGCGGAGGAGCCCCGGCCCACGGAGACCGGGGCGGACCAGGCCCCGACGCCGGAAACCCCGGCGGAGGCCGCGCCCGTGCCCGGGACCGTGGAATCCCAGCTGCTGGAGCCCGCGCAGTCGGAAACCCAGGCCGTCGCGCAGGACCCGCAGGACCCGCAGGCCACCGAGCCGGTCGAACCCGTCGCGGACCAGGAAGCGGACCAGGACACTGCCGAGCGGACCACCACCTCCGACAGCGCTGCGCAGCAGCCGGAGGCCGTACAGCCGCCCGTCCCCGCCGAAGCCGTCGTGGAGCCCGAGGTCACCGGGGTGAACACGGCCGAGGAGTCGTCTGCCGAAGCGGAGCCCCAGGAGCGGTCCGCACCCGCCGACGAGGCACCCGCCGAAGCATCGGCCGAGCCGGCAGCCGACCCCTCGCCCGCGGACCCGGAGATCGCCGACCCCGAAGGCGCCACCCCCGCGACCGTGGATCCCGCACCCGTGGACGCGGCGACCGCCGAGCCCTCACCGGCTGCCCCGACCGAGGCGCCGAACCCCGTGGCCACCGGGATCGCAGCCCCCCAGGGCGCGGTGGTCCGGCTCCCGGCCGAGTCCGCGTCGGACGCACCGCTATCCGGAGCGGCCCAGGAGCCCGCACCCGAGACCGGCGCCGTCCGTCCGCCGGAACCGTTCGTACCCCTCCTCGGCTCCCTGCCGACCGCCCCGCACACCGCTCCGGCCCACGTGGTGGCGGTCCCGCCGTCGACCCCCGCCGCCACCGAGTTCCCGCCCGCCGAGGGGCAGACGGAAGCGGCGGCCGGGCCCGGAATCCCGACCCCCCGGGGCTCCGAGGCCGAGACGATCGTCGTACCGCAGCCGCTCGCGGCGACCGGCGCGGACGCGGACGCGGAGCCCGACCTCGTCCAGAACGCCGAGGACCTGGCCACCCGTGCCGCCGACCAGGAGGACGGCGAAGCGGCGCCGGAAGCGGAAGCAGTGGAAGTGGAAGCAGCAGCCGACGGGAGCACGGCCCCGGTGGACGAGACACCCGAGGACGTTCCGGCGCAGGACGTCCAGGAGGACGAGATCCGGCAGCCCACGGGCCCCGCCGCGCCGCCCTATGACGACGCCGAACGCGAGGCCGTCCTCAAGGTCATGCGCGAGCGCCGCGACATCCGCAACGGCTTCCGCAGCGACCCGATCCCGCACGACGTCCTGCTCCGCGTCCTGGAGGCCGCCCACACGGCGCCCTCGGTCGGCCACTCGCAGCCCTGGGACTTCGTCGTCATCCGGTCCGCCGAGACCCGCCGCACCATGCACGAACTCGCCCAGCGCCAGCGCGAGGCGTACGCGAAGTCGCTGCCGAAGGGCCGGGCGAAGCAGTTCAAGGAACTGAAGATCGAGGCGATCCTCGACACCCCGGTGAACATCGTCGTCACCGCCGACCCGACCCGGGGCGGACGCCACACCCTGGGCCGCCACACCCAGCCGCAGATGGCGCCGTACTCCTCCGCGCTCGCCGTCGAGAACCTGTGGCTCGCGGCCCGCGCCGAGGGGCTCGGCGTCGGCTGGGTCAGCTTCTTCGACGAGCGCGAGATGGTCCGCGCCCTCGGCCTGCCCGAACACCTGGAGGTCGTGGCCTACCTGTGCGTCGGCTACGTCGACGAGTTCCCGGCGGAGCCCGAGCTGATGCAGGCGGGCTGGGCCAAGCGCCGCCCGCTCTCCTGGGTCGTCCACGAGGAGACGTACGGCCGCCGCGCCCTGCCCGGCGCCGAGCCGCACGACCTGCTCGCCGAGACCGTCGCCGGTATCCGCCCGCTGGACGCCAAGGCGCTCGGCGAGGCGTGGGAGCGGCAGAAGCGCATGACCAAGCCGGCGGGCGCCCTCGGCATGCTGGAGATCATCTCCGCCCAGCTGTCGGGCCTGTCCCGGCAGTGCCCGCCGCCCATCCCGGAGCCCGCGGCCGTCGCGATCTTCGCGGGTGACCACGGCGTCCATGCCCAGGGCGTCACCCCCTGGCCGCAGGAGGTGACGGCCCAGATGGTCGCCAACTTCCTCGGCGGGGGAGCGGTCTGCAACGCCTTCGCCGCCCAGGTGGGCGCCGAGGTGTGCGTCGTGGACGTGGGCGTGGCGAGCGACCTCCCGGCCACGCCGGGGCTGCTGCCGCGCAAGGTCCGCGCCGGCACGTCCGACATGACCACCGGCCCCGCGATGACCCGCGAGGAGGCCAAGCAGGCCATCGAGGTGGGCATCGAGACCGCCCGCGACCTGGTCGCGGCCGGTAACAAGGCGCTGCTCACGGGCGAGATGGGCATTGCCAACACCACCGCGTCCGCCGCCCTGATCGCCGTCTTCACCGGCGCGGACCCCGCCGAGGTCACGGGCCGGGGCACCGGCATCAACGACGAGACCCTCGCCCGCAAGACCGAGGTCGTCAGACGGGCCATCGAGCTGCACCAGCCGGACCCCGCCGACCCCATCGGTGTCCTCGCGGCCATCGGCGGCTTCGAGCACGCCGCCATCGTCGGCCTGCTCCTCGGCGGCGCCTCCCTGCGTACGCCGGTGATCCTCGACGGCGTCAGTGCCGGCGCCGCCGCGCTGGTGGCCCGAGCCATCGCCCCCGAGGTCCTCGCCGCCTGCATCGCCGGCCACCGCAGTGCCGAGCCGGGCCATGTGGCCGCTCTGCAGAAGCTGGGCCTGCGGCCCCTCGTCGACCTCGACCTCCGCCTCGGCGAGGGCACCGGCGCCCTCCTCGCCCTCCCGGTCGTCCAGAGCGCGGCCCGAGCGATGCACGAGGTGGCGACGTTCGACTCGGCGGGGGTAACCGAGAAGTAGGTGAGTGGGGTACCGGGGGCGCTTTCGCAGCCCGGGCGCGGTTGTGGGCAATCGTTCCGCAGGGCGGAACGGGTGGGCACAACCGCCCACGGCGAGCAGTCGGCAACGGTGCTCACCACGTCCCCGGGGGCCCGGGGGCAGCGCCCCCGGTTTCGGGAAGGGGCGGGCTGGGGGAAGGGAACCCCACCCACCTCAGCCACCCACCGGACCCGCAGCCTAAAATTCCCACGTCAGGGCCGCTCCAAAGTCGCAGCGCCCCCACCGCAGCGCCCCCACCGCACCGCCGCCAGCCCGAGGAGCCGCACCCTCATGGCCGAACACCCCGCCTACCCCGTAGGCCTCCGCCTCACCGGCCGCCGAGTGGTCGTCATCGGCGGCGGCCAGGTCGCCCAACGCCGACTCCCCGCGCTCATCGCGGCCGGCGCCGACATCGTCCTCGTGTCCCCGAGCGCCACCCCCTCCGTCGAGGCGATGGCGGACGCGGGCGAGCTGACCTGGGAGAGGCGCCGGTACGCGGAGGGCGACCTGGCCGAGGCCTGGTACGTCCTGGTCGCCACCGGCGACCCGGTGGCGAACGCGCGCGCGTCCGCCGAGGCGGAGCGCCACCGCGTCTGGTGCGTCCGCTCCGACAGCGCGGAGGAGGCCACCGCCTGGACCCCGGCGACCGGCCACAGCGAGGGCGTCACGGTCGCCGTGCTCACCGCCAACGCCCAGGAGCGCGACCCCCGGCACACCGCCGCGATCCGCGACGCGGTCGTCGAGGGCCTGCGGGACGGCACCCTCGTCGCCCCCCACCACCGCACCCGCACCTCCGGTGTCTCCCTCGTCGGCGGCGGCCCCGGCGACCCGGACCTGATCACCGTGCGCGGCCGCCGGCTCCTCGCCGAGGCCGACGTCGTCATCGCCGACCGGCTCGGCCCCCGCGACCTCCTCGCCGAACTCCCCCCGCACGTCGAGGTGATCGACGCGGCGAAGATCCCGTACGGCCGGTTCATGGCCCAGGAGGCCATCAACAACGCGCTGATCGAGCACGCCAAGCAGGGCAAGTCGGTCGTACGCCTCAAGGGCGGTGACCCGTACGTCTTCGGCCGGGGCATGGAGGAACTGCACGCGCTCGCCGAGGCCGGTATCCCGTGCACGGTCGTGCCCGGCATCTCCAGCTCGATCTCCGTACCGAGCGCCGCCGGCATCCCGGTCACCCACCGGGGCGTCGCCCATGAGTTCACCGTGGTCAGCGGCCATGTGGCGCCCGACGACGAGCGCTCGCTCGTCGACTGGCCCGCCCTCGCCCGGCTGACCGGCACCCTGGTGATCCTCATGGGCGTCGACAAGATCGGCCGGATCGCCGAGAGCCTGGTGGCGCACGGCAAGTCCCCGGACACCCCGGTCGCTCTGGTCCAGGAGGGCACCACGGCCGGCCAGCGCCGGGTGGACGCCACCCTCGCCACGGTCGCCGAGACGGTACGCACGCAGGAGGTCCGGCCGCCGGCGGTCATCGTGATCGGCGAGGTCGTGAAGGTGGGGCCCGGGACGAACGCGTGACACCGGGCGGCGAGCCCGGACCGTGCGGGAGCGGAACCGTAACCACCGGTAACCCGACCCGTCCCCAGCCGTTGGCACCACACCCAGGACAAGGCAGTATCACCCTGTGGCCGATCTCATCACCGTTGACGACCCCGACGACCCGCGCCTGCGCGACTACACCGGCCTGACCGACGTGGAGCTGCGCCGCCGGCGCGAACCCGCCGAGGGCCTCTTCATCGCCGAGGGCGAGAAGGTCATCAGACGGGCCAAGGAAGCCGGCTACGAGATGCGCTCGATGCTGCTCTCCGCGAAGTGGGTCGACGTCATGCGCGACGTCATCGACGAACTCCCGGCGCCCGTCTACGCGGTCAGCCCCGAACTCGCCGAACAGGTCACCGGCTACCACGTGCACCGGGGCGCCCTCGCCTCCATGCAGCGCAAGCCTCTGCCGACGGCCGACCAACTCCTGGGCGCCGCCCGCCGGGTCGTCATCATGGAGTCGGTCAACGACCACACCAACATCGGCGCGATCTTCCGCTCGGCCGCCGCCCTCGGGATGGACGCGGTCCTGCTCTCGCCGGACTGCGCCGACCCGCTCTACCGACGCAGCGTCAAGGTCTCCATGGGCGCGGTCTTCTCCGTGCCCTACGCCCGCCTCGATGCCTGGCCCAAGGGTCTCGACGCGGTCCGCGACGCCGGTTTCACCCTGCTCGCCCTCACTCCGGACGAGAAGGCGAAGTCCCTCGACGAGACGGCCCCGCACCGTATGGACCGTGTCGCCCTCATGCTCGGCGCCGAAGGAGACGGCCTCTCCACCAAGGCCCTGATGTCCGCCGACGAATGGGTCCGCATCCCCATGGCCCACGGAGTCGACTCCCTCAACGTGGGCGCGGCGGCGGCGGTGGCCTTCTACGCGGTGGCGACGGGGCGTCCGCGGAACTGAGCAGGCGAGGGCGTCCCGGGCACGCCCGTCGGCGTCCTCGCGACATCCCGACGGCCCCCGCGGACATCAGCCGTTGTGCCGCGACTCCAGGAACGACCGTTCGTACCGGAGGCCCCCGTCGACGCCGAGCCCCCGCGACGGCCCCTGACACCCCTGCGCCGTGGCGATCCCGAGCGCGGCCAGCAACGTCACGACCACGAACACGAAGAGACGCTGCCGCAGCAACCGGGGATTGGCGGGCCGTCGCCCGGTCCCGTTCGTCCGTGGCCCCGGCCGTCCCGCACCACTGCGCGGCGCGGGCCGTTTCCCGGACCCGGTCGTGTTGCGCGACGGAGCGGGACGCGCACCGGGGCGTGACCCACCCCCGGTCCGCGCACCCCCGGCCCCGCCACCCGTACGGGACCCGCCCCCGGTCCGCGGCGACGGCGCCCCCGGCTGCGACCGGCGCGTGTCCGGCGGTTGCCGCAGCGTGCGCTGCTCGACGTACTGCTCCGCGATCCGGCCCGAGGCCCGGTCCGGATCCGTACGCGGCGCGGGCGGCCGTAGGCCGGACAGACCCTGCGCCTCGCGGGCGGCGATCTCCTTGAGCCGCAGCGACAGTTGCAGCGTGCTGGGCCGTTCCTCCGGATCCTTCGCCAGACAGGCGCGGACGAGCGGCGCGAGTGCGTCGGGCACCCCGCGCAGCTGTGCCTCCTCGTGCACCACGCGGTAGAGCATGACCTCCGAACTGCCGTGTCCGAAGGGGGAGTCGGAGGTCGCCGCATAGGCGAGCGTGGCGCCGAGCGAGAACACGTCCGTGGCCGGTGTCACGGCGGCCCCGCGCACCTGTTCGGGCGCCAGGAAGCCGGGCGATCCCACGGCCGTACCGACATGGGTCAGGGTCGAGGCCCCGGTCGCCCACGCGATACCGAAGTCGATGATCCGCGGTCCCTTCGGGGACAGCAGGATGTTGGACGGCTTGAGGTCCCGGTGGACGACACCGGCCTCGTGCACGGCCACGAGCCCCTCGGAGAGGGCGGCACCGACGGCGGCCACGTCGGCGGCCGACATGGGCCCCTCCTCGGCGACCTTGTCGTGCAACGAGGGCCCCGGCACGTACTGCGTGGCGAACCACGGCCGGTCCGCGTCCAGATCGGCGGCGACCAGCCGGGCCGTGCACCCGCCCCTGATCCGCCGTGCCGCCGACACCTCGCGGGCGAACCGCGACCGGAACTCCTGGTCCTCCGCCAGGTCCGGGCGGATGACCTTGAGCGCGACACGCTGTCCACGCCGGTCGGAGCCCAGGTAGACGACGCCCATGCCCCCCGCGCCGAGCCGTCTGTGGATCCTGAACGAGCCGACGACGCGCGGGTCCTCGCGCCTCAGGCGCATCATCGCCATGTTCATCCCCGCTGCCCGTTCCGTCTGACGAGCCACAGCTTACGTTTCCACGGCCGGGCGTGCGCAGAGGCCGCGCCCTCGCGACCCGATGGATTGTCAGTGCCGGGTGAGAAACTTGAAGAGTGGTCAGGGAACAGGAGTTCGGGGCGGTGTTGGGCGCACCTTGATCCCAACCAGCCACCACAGAAGGGGGATTGAACCCGTGAAGGGTGACCGAGTGGAGATAGTCGTGGACGCCGGGGACACGACGCGCACGTACGAGGTGATCGCGAGCAGGGCGGGCCGCCGGGTGGAGACGGCGGTCCGGCGAGGAGTGGTGGAAGTGAGCGAAGTCACCCGGAACGGCTCCGTGGTGCGGACGGCCAGGTTCATGGCGAACCGGGTCCTCGCGCTGGTCGAGCAGCCGGTTCCCCGTGAGGACGGCGCGGAGCGGGACGGGTAGCAGACGGGGCAGACCGGACACCCCCTCCGGGAAGACCCCGAGACCGAGGACCTCGTCTCCACCCTGGGGAGTACGTCCCGGGTCCTCGCTCATCCTCCGGGAGGCCCGGCAATCGGTACGAGGGCATGACGACCAGGTGCGGTCGCACGCCTAGATTTGAGGTCAAGCGGCGGGTGCAGCACTCGTCCCCCGAGGTCAGACACCCGCCGCTGCCAACGACGAGCAACACCGACGAGAAGGTCAGAGGAGGGACCATGGCCCACACGGCACCGCGGACCGCGATCCGCACACGGGAGCGCAGGACGTTCACCGCCGACCGCCGTCCGGGTCGTCGCCACCCCTTGGTGGCGACCGCGATGGTCCTCCCTCTGGCGGCCCTGCTCGTGTACGCCTTCGGCGGCTGGGAAGCAGTGGTCACACAAGCGTCGTCCGTGGGTGTGATGCTGGGGCGCTGAGCGGCGACCCCAGGCCCGGAAGAGCGGTCCGGGCGGGGACATCCATCCATGAAACCCCGTGGGGACGGGGGTGCGGCGGACGGCAAAAGACGCCCGCGCAGCTGGGGAGCTGCGCGGGCGTTGTCTTTTTCCACTTCCCCTTGCCGGCCCGGGACCGTCCCCGCCACGGCGAGGTGAGGACGACTGCGTGGCGGGGGCGGGTGGCGCTGAGGACGGTGGTGCGGTGACGGCGATGACCCGGTGCCGCCTCGCGGCCGCCGGGCGTCGAAACCCCAGCCCGCGCCGACCGAGCCGGCCTGGCTGAGCCGATCCGAGCAGACGCACCCTGCCCACCCCGGCCGGGCGGCGCTCCCGGACCGTAGGCTCACGGGCAGCGCCGTACCCGAGCAGGGGGACCCATGACCACCACAGCCGACGCCGACGTGCTCCCCGCCCTCAGGGCCAAGGTGCGCGGCACGGCCCACCCCGGTGGCGCCCCGTGCTCCCACCCGGACTCGGTCCTCGCGGAACGCGCCGACGGCGTCGTCGTCCGCCACGGCGACACCGTGGCCAAGGCACACGCCCCCGGCACCGACCCCGCCCACCTGACCCTCCGCCTGACGGTCGCCGCCTCCCACCCGGACACCCTTCTCGCCCCGCTCACTCCCACCCCGGCCGCTCTCCACGAGCGCCTCGTCACGTTCTGGCCGTACGGGACCCCGGTCGACCCCGACGCCCCGGAGGCCGCTCCCTGGGAGGCGGCGGCCACCCTCCTCGCCCGTCTCCACCGGCAGCCGCCGCCCGTGGGCCTGCCGCCCATGCGCGGCCCGGTCAAGGCGGCCCGGGCCGTCGCCCGCCTGGAGGCCGCCGCACCGCACCACCCCGCCACGCCGTCGGTCCTGCGCGCCTGGCACTCCCTGCCCGCCTGGGCCAGGGACGAGGCCCCCATGCCCGGCACGACCACGGTCTGCCACGGCGATCTGCACCTCGGCCAGCTGGTCCGGCACCCGGCGGGCACGGGCGCCTGGCGCCTCATCGACGTCGACGACCTGGGCGTGGGCGTCCCCGGCTGGGATCTCGCCCGCCCGGCGGCCTGGTACGCCTGCGGCCTCCTGCGGCCCGAGGAGTGGACGCGGTTCCTGACCGCCTACCAGCGGGCCGACGGCCCGGCGGTACCCGCGCACGGCGACCCCTGGGCGGCACTCGACGTACCGGCCCGCGCACTCACCGTGCAGACCGCGGCCCTGGCGATCGCGAAATGCACGGCGGCCGGCCGGCCCCTCGACGACGCCCAGCAGTCCGTTGTGGACGCATGTGACCGAATGAGTGGCATCCCGCCGGAGTTGGACGGGCCTTTCCCGAAGTAGGGTGCAACCGACCGCGGCCGGACAGTGTCTGTCCTGGCGTAACGCGAAGCAGGACCGAGCGCCGAGGAGTTGACCCGAACCATGCACATGCAGTGTCCCAAGTGCCATGCGCCGATGCACACCTACAACCGCAGTGGCGTCCAGATCGAGCAGTGCAGTGGCTGCCGGGGGATCTTCCTCGACTACGGCGAGCTGGAGGCGCTGACCCGTATGGAGGGCCAGTGGGGCGGTGGCCCGGCCGTTCCCCCGCCGCCGGCCGCTCCGCAGTACCCCGCGGGCGGCGGTCACAACGCGCCCGCCTGGGGCGCCCCGCACGGTGGTCACCACGGAGGCCATCACGGGGGGCACGGCCATCACAACCGCGGCTTCGGCCACATGCTGTTCTCCAGCTGACCGAGCCGGGCGTGGGGCGCGCAGCGCCCCTCCGCACGACGAAGCCCCCGGCCGTACGAGACGGCCGGGGGCTCGGTGTGTGTGGACGATACTGGGATTGAACCAGTGACCTCTTCCGTGTCAGGGAAGCGCTCTCCCGCTGAGCTAATCGTCCTCGGGATCACAGCCCGGGGGCCGTGCATCCTGCGTGCGCGATACTGGGATTGAACCAGTGACCTCTTCCGTGTCAGGGAAGCGCTCTCCCGCTGAGCTAATCGCGCGGGGTGAAGCCGTCAGGCTCCGGAAGCCGTCAGGCCTCAGTGGACGATACTGGGATTGAACCAGTGACCTCTTCCGTGTCAGGGAAGCGCTCTCCCGCTGAGCTAATCGTCCTTGGAGGTGGAGACGGGATTTGAACCCGTGTAGACGGCTTTGCAGGCCGTTGCCTCGCCTCTCGGCCACTCCACCAGGAGTGCGGGGGGTTGGGAAGATCCCCCACGTTCCTGCGAGCGGACGACCAGGTTCGAACTGGCGACCTCAACCTTGGCAAGGTTGCGCTCTACCAACTGAGCTACGTCCGCTTGTCGGTTCCGGCCCGCTTGCGCGACCCGGCGACGAGTTGAACTCTAGCGGATTCCGGGGCCAGCACAAAAACGCGTTTGTGCAGCGTGCTGCGGTGCGTCCAGTCCGCGACCCGGCCGGGCCCGCCCGCGGGGCACCCGTCCTAGACTCGACTGCGTGTCCGACCTCCCTCCCCTCGCCCGCTTCGGCGACCTCGTGGCCTCCGGTCTCACCGATGTGACCAGCGACGCCGCTGCCCTGGACTCCTCCGGCTTCTGGGCCGTGTGCGCGGACTACGAGGGCGGTCTGGTGTGCGCGCGTTTCCGTGACGTACGTCGCGAGTCCGCGCCGGCCCCGGTGCCGGGACGGTGGCGCGGGCCCGGAGTCGGTGACTGGACGACGTCCCTCGACCGCGCCGCGTACACGGCGGGCGTCCGCCGCATCCGCGAGCACATCGCCGCCGGTGAGGTGTACCAGGCGAACCTCTGCCGGGTGCTGTCCGCGCCGGTCGCCCCGGACGCCGACGTGGACGCGCTGACCGCACTGCTGGCCCGTGGCAACCCGGCACCTTATGCAGGAACGATTCGTCTCCCGGTGCACGGCGTCGAGATCGCCACCGCCTCGCCCGAACTCTTCCTGCGCCGCGACCGCCGGGTCGTCGCCTCGGGCCCGATCAAGGGCACCGGACGCACCGAGGCCGACCTCCTGGAGAAGGACCACGCCGAGAACGTCATGATCGTCGACCTGGTCCGCAACGACATCGGACAGGTCTGCGCCACCGGGTCGGTGACCGTGCCGGACCTGTGCGTCGTCGAGAAGCATCCGGGGCTCGTGCACCTGGTGTCGACGGTGCGCGGCGAACTGCGCGACGACGCCGGCTGGCCGGAGCTGCTCGCCGCCGCCTTCCCGCCCGGGTCCGTCACCGGCGCGCCCAAGTCGAGCGCCCTGCGCATCATCGACGCCCTGGAGACCGCGCCGCGCGGCCCGTACACCGGCGGTATCGGCTGGGTCGACGCCGACCGGGGGACGGGCGAGCTGGCGGTCGGGATCCGCACCTTCTGGATCGACCGGGCGGCGGGCGAACTGCGTTTCGGTACGGGCGCCGGCATCACCTGGGGGTCGGACCCCGAGGCGGAGTGGCGGGAGACCGAACTGAAGGCGGCCAGGCTCCTCGCGGTAGCGTCGGGGACGTACGAGGCGAGTGGGAGGACCCTTACGTGAAGATCTGGCTCGACGGCGGACTGCAGGACATCGACTCCGCCCGTGTCTCCGTCCTCGACCACGGACTGACCGTGGGTGACGGCGTCTTCGAGACCGCGAAGACGGTCGGCGGCCGGCCGTTCGCGCTGACCCGCCATCTCGACCGGCTGGCCCTCTCGGCGCGCGGACTCGGCCTGCCCGAGCCCGACCTCGACGAGGTGCGCCGCGCCTGCTCGGCCGTCGTGGAGGCCAACCCGGTGGCGCTCGGCCGGCTCCGCATCACCTACACCGGCGGCGTCTCCCCGCTCGGCTCCGACCGGGGAGACCACGGCCCGACCCTCGTCGTGGCCCTCGGCGAGACCGCCCGCCGCGCCGACTCCACCGCCGCGATCACCGTCCCCTGGACCCGCAACGAGCGAGGCGCCCTCACCGGCCTGAAGACCACCTCGTACGCCGAGAACGTCGTCGCCCTCGCGCGCGCCCACGAACAGGGCGCCACCGAAGCACTGTTCGCCAACACGGTGGGACGCCTCTGCGAGGGCACGGGCTCCAACGTCTTCGTCGTCCTCGACGGTGAGATCCACACCCCGCCGGTCGCCTCCGGCTGTCTCGCGGGCATCACCCGCGCCCTCGTCGTCGAGTGGACCGGCGCCCGCGAGACCGATCTGCCGCTGGACGTCCTGGATCGCGCCGACGAGGTCTTCCTGACGTCGAGCCTGCGCGACGTGCAGGCCGTGCACCGCGTCGACGCCCGTGAACTCTCCGCCACGCCGGGCCCGGTGACGGCCAAGGCGATGCGGATCTTCGACGAACGGTCCGGCGACGACCTCGATCCGTGAAAGCCGCGACCCGTGTCGGCGCGATCCGTGAAGGCCTCGATCCGTGAAGGCTGCCGATATTCGGCGGACTCCACGCGCCACGGCGGGTAGAACACCCCTGATGACCACCACCCTGCGGCCCATCGAGCCGCTTCAGCACGCCGCCGACGGATCCCGTTCGCGCCGCTACCAGGTGTGCGTGAACAGCCGACCGGCCGGCGAGATCCACCTCGGCACACGCCCCGGCCCCGGCTCCTCGGCCGCCCGGATCCTGGACCTGCGCATCGACGAACCGGACCGGCGGCGCGGCAGAGCGACAGTGGCCGCGCTCGCCGCCGAGGAGGTGGCCCGGGGCTGGGGCTGCCGGCGGATCGAGGCGTCCGTCCCGGCGGGCGCCGAGCCCGCGCTGCGGCTGACCCAGGCGCTCGGCTACGTCCTGCGCAACCGGAGCATGCGCAAGCCCCTCGACGGCACCCCGCCCGCACTGCCCGCGGGCAGCAGGGGCCGGCCCATGACCGAGGCCGAGTACGAGCCCTGGAAGGAGGCCGGGCTGGAGGGCTACGCCCACGACCTGATCACCCGCGGCGTGCCCGAGGCGGAGGCGTACGCCAGGGCCACCGAGGACTATGTGCGCTGCCTGCCGCACGGGGTGGCCTCCGCGAACAACCTGTGCAGCGTGCTGGAGCACGAGGGCACGAGGGTCGGCACGCTGTGGCTGTGGATGGCCGACGACCCCGCGTTCGTGTACGACGTGGAGGCGGACGCCGCGCACCGGGGCCGGGGGCACGGCCGTTCGCTCATGCTGCTGGCCGAGGCCCAGGCGGTGGCGGCCGGGAAGACCGCCATCGCACTCAACGTCTTCGCGGGCAACGCCCGGGCCGAATGCCTCTACGACTCCCTCGGCTACGAGACGACGGCCCACCACCTGTCCAAGCCGCTGCTCTGACGACCGCGCCGGGAGCGGGGCGACGGCGGGTGGGCCGACGGCGGGCGGGCGGCGGGCCCGGGTCGTCTTCGGCCGGCCCGCGTCGGCCGCCGCGGGTCACGGCCCTGGGGCGGCCTTCCTCGCGGGCCGACGGCTGCCCGCGCCCGGTGCGCTTGCGGCGCGCTCGGCCCCCGACCCCGGTCCGACCCTGCTGGCCGGGATCAGGCGCCCCCGGCCAGCAGCCGGTCGGTGATCTCCTCGATCCGCTCGCGCAGCCCTGCCTGGCTCTTGCCGCCGTCGAGACGCTCGCCGCCGATGACGTACGTGGGCGTGCCCGTCACACCGATCGCCTTGCCCTCGGCCTGGTCGGCGTCGACGATCAGGATGTGCCGGCCGTCGATGAGCGCGGTGTCGAACTCCTCGGCGTCCAGGCCGAGTTCACGGGCGACCTCGACGAGGAACGGCTCTCCGGCCCGGTCCAGCTCCTCGACCCGCCCGAGCACGGCCTCGACGTACGGCCACGCCCGCCCCTGCTCCGCCGCCTCCTCGGCCGCCTGCGCGGCGGCGAAGGCGTGCTTGTGCTTCTCCAGCGGGAAGTGCCGCAGCCGCACGTCGAGCCGGTCGCCGTAGCGGTCCCGCAGCGCGCGGATGTCGTCGAGGGCGCCCCGGCAGTCGGAGCACTGGAGTTCGCACCAGACGTCCAGGACGACGGCGGTGGGGACGGGGGAGGAGTCGTTCATGGAGATCAGTCTCCCAGCTGCCCGGTGCCGGGGCCGACCCCGAGGCGACCCGGAGATCTCCCTGAGGTCTCCCCCGGACCATGGCATATCGGACGCGTGGCGGTGCAGGATGGAAGGGACGCAACGAGACCGACCGACCGCGCACCGCCTGGAGGACCGGATGATTGCCGAGACCGTGTGTGCCGCCGTCTCCGCGGCAGGCCTGGGCATCGCCGCGATCACGGCGTACCGGAAGCGTTTCCTCAGGGCGGCCCGCATCGCGGCCTACTCCCTCGTGCCCCTCGGCCTGGTGATGACCGGGGTCGTCGAGTGGCTGGCCGACACCGCCTTCAGCCCGACCGCCTGGGCCGGCTTCGGCGTGCTCGGCGCCGCCTGGTTCCTGTTCATGAGCACCCGCGCCGTGGAGCGGCGCCGCGGTGCCCCGGGCAGGGAACGCAAGGAGGCCAAGGCGTCCCGCACCGGAGCGATAGCCCCGGCGGCCTCGGCACCCTCGCTGGGTCAGGGCGCACGGCCGGCGGCCCGTCCGGCGGCGTCCCCGCGGGCCACGGGGTCGGCTGCCTCGGCGGGGGGCGACGACTTCAGCGACATCGAGGCGATCCTGAAGAAGCACGGCATCTGACCGGAGAGAGCCCCGCGTACCCGCCGCCGGGGCCCGCGGACTGAAACGACACAGAAGGTCGGGCGGCGACCGCGAAGTGATCACGTTCGTTCCACACTTTGTGGATATTGGCGAACTCTCCGTCATTCCGGGCGGATTGATCGCGCGGTGGGGCTTCGCTGCGTCATCATCGCGGCGAGATGCTGGACACAACACAGAGCGACACTGTCGCCCCACCGGAGGAGCGTCGAGGTTGTCTCTTCGCGCTCTCCCAGCCACCGCTGATGATCTTCCTAGCGGTGATCGGCTGCCTGCTGCTCATGGCGTCACTGCACGATCTGCTGATGCTCTGAGCCGTAAACGGAGCCCCTGGCGTCATCCGTCCAGGGCTCCGTCAGTCCCGTGTCCGGCGATCATCCGGCACCGGCCTTCGCGCCGGACGGAGCCGGTTCAGCCCGCCGCCTCCTTGCGGCGTGCCCGGTAGGCGGCCACATGCAGCCGGTTTCCGCAGGTGCGGCTGTCGCAGTAGCGGCGCGAGCGGTTGCGGGAGAGGTCGACGAAGGCGCGCCGGCAGTCGGGAGCCTCACAGCGGCGCAGCCGCTCCTGTTCCCCGGCGACGACGAAGAACGCCAGTGCCATGCCGCAGTCGGCCGAGAGATGGTCGGCGAGCGACGCGCCGGGCGCGAAGTAGTGCACATGCCAGTCGTAGCCGTCGTGATCGGTGAGCCGGGGTGTGGTGCCCGCCGCGGCGATGAGGTCGTTGATGACCGCCGCGGCCGAGGCCGCGTCGGCGGCGGCGAAGACCTCCGCGAAGCGGCCGCGGACCCTGCGGACGGCCGCGAGGTCGAACTCGGACAGCACGCCGACATCGCTGACCTCGTGGTTTCGCACGAACTCGGCGAGCGCCGCGACGGTCGCGAGCCCGTCGGCCGCCGTCTCGTCGTCCGGCGCGGTGTTCACCAGATCCACCACGGCATCGAGGGAACACCGGGTGTCGTGGGTGATCAGCACGTTTCGCTCCCTGGCCTGCGTGGGTCGGGCGGGCGCCCGCCCGAGCTGGCCGATGGTAATCGCTCGGTGGGGCGGTGGACCGGTGCCGACCGGCCAGGAGCACCCTGTCCCGTGCGGAACGGGCCAGGGACGGACGGCCGGGGAGCGGGCCGGGGCGGTCAGCCGGGCGCCCGGATGTCGTCGCGCTGGGTGACCACATGCCGACGCCGCCGCGCGGGGGTCCGCGACGACGGCGCCGTTGGGTCGGCCCGAAGCCGTATTCGGTTGTCCAGGCCCGAGCCGTCTCCCCGAGTGGACGGCGCCGGGCGGCTCTGTGGGGGCCTCGCCCTAGCTTTCGGCCAGGATGTGCGAGAGCTCCTGATCGAGGTCGAAGTGCCGGTGCTCCGTGCCGGGTGGCACGGCGGCGTCTGTGCGCTTCAGGAAGGACTCCAGGGCTCGCGCCGGGGCTTCGAGGAGGGCTTCGCCCTCCGGGGAGCTCAGGGCGATGCACACGACGCCCTGGCCGTGGCTGCGGGACGGCCAGACACGGACGTCGCCGGTGCCGGTGGGCCGGTGCAGGCCCTCGGCGAGGAGGTCGCGGGCGAACACCCATTCGACCGTTTCCTCTGCTCCGGTGTGGAAGGTGGCGTGCACGGCGTAGGGATCGGCCGTGTCATACCGCAGTCCCGCGGGAACGGGCAGTGAGGACTCGCTCGACACAACGAGGCGCAGGTGCAGCTCGCAGCTGACCGTGGTGTTCATAAGCGCCAAGGCCTTTCGCTCAGTGTGCGCTCGGGGATTCGCACGTCGGCGAAATCGACATGCCACCTACGGTGCCGTTGTAAACCCCTCTGGGAGTTTTGCGTCGCTTTTGGTAGCTCATCCGGCCGAGACCGTCTTCGGTGGGTACGACCATTCCGGTGACCGGTTTCTCTCCGGTAGGGTTTGGCCGTATGGACACGGGGAGTCACGGTACGGGGGAGGCCGGTGTGGCGGCCGACGGAACGAAGAGTGACACGGATGTAGCGAACAGTGAGGCCGATATGGCCGAGGACGAAGCGCCGCTCGGATCCCGTGCGCCGGAATTCGTGAAGGCGCGGCGGATGCTGCACATGAGCTGGCAGGTGGCCGTCTTCGTCGTCGGCCTCGCGGTGGTCGTGGCGGGTGTGATCATGCTTCCGCTGCCCGGGCCGGGCTGGCTCGTGATCTTCGCCGGCATGGCGATCTGGGCGACGGAGTTCGTCTGGGCCCAGCTGGTGCTCCGCTGGACCAAGCGGAAGGTCTCCGAGGCCACCCAGCGCGCCCTCGATCCGAGGGTCCGGCGCCGCAACATCATCCTGACGACGATCGGCCTGGTGATCGTGGCCGTTCTGGTCGGTTTCTACGTCTGGAAGTTCGGCTTCGAGATGCCCTGGAACATCAAGAACCAGTGATCACGGCGGGGCCGGCGCGGGGCCGCGGAACGTGGTCGGAGCCACCCGCTGACATGGGGTAATGTTCTTCCTGCGTCCGGGCGATTAGCTCAGTGGGAGAGCGCTTCGTTCACACCGAAGAGGTCACTGGTTCGAACCCAGTATCGCCCACCGGATGAGGGCGGCCCGGTCCACGGAAACGTGGACCGGGCCGCTTCTCGTCGTCGCCGCGGGGTGGGGTCGGGCGTGGGGTCGGGGTGCGTGCGTGCGGGGTTCGCCAGCGCCGGGTGACGTACGGGTTTGCAGCCGGGGGGATCGGCCGACGGCCGTGGAGTGCGAGGCGCGTCCCCGGTTCCGCCTCGATTTGGCCGAATCCGGTGCCTTCTCGTCCTCGCCGAGGGGTGATGCTCACCTGATCCGCCTTGGTCCGCTGGCGGTTCGGTCGACGGCTCCGAGGATCGCCCCACTGGCTCCTTTCGGCCTCTTCCGTTCGCGGCTCCTCGGTCGGCCCCACGTTCGGCCCGTCGATCGCAACTGCCGGACCTGCGCTTTCGTTTGACCGGTCGTCACCTGCGGCCTCCTCGTGCCCGGCCCGCCGATGACACCGCTTTCCATCAATTCCTGTCCGAATCATTGACGTCTCCTGAGGGTCTCCGTACCTTGTGCCAGCAAGCGCTTACTTGAAACGATTCATGGCGCGGACGCAACGGCGCGGGGAGGCTCAACCATGCAGCAGAACAGGAACGTTGAGAGGCGGACGGTCCTCAAGGCGGCCGGAGCCTCACTGGCCGTCGCGGGGCTCGGGGCGACGGCCACGGCCTGTGGCGGCGGCAGCGGCGCGGGGGACGGAACGGTGACGATCCGTTACGCCTGGTGGGGTGCCGAGGACCGGGCGGAGCGCATCAAGAAGACCATCGCGCTTTTCGAGAAGAAGTACCCGAAGATCAAGGTCAAGACCGACTTCCAGCCCTATCCCGACTTCTGGAAGAAGTTCAACACGCAGGCCTCCGGTGGAAATCCGCCGGACGTGTTCCAGAATGCCGTCGGTTTCCTCCGGAAATACGACGCGAAGAATGTGCTGCTCGATCTCAGCCCTCAGGTCGAGGCGGGCCACCTGTCGCTGAAGGGCTTCAGAGCGGGCCTGGAGAAGTTCGGCGAGGTCGACGGAAAGCTGCTCGGGGTGCCGGTCGGGTCCAACTCGATGGCCCTGGTGATCGACAAGCCCGTCTACGCCAAGTCCGGCATCAAGCCCGAGCAGGGGTGGACCTGGGACGACTTCGACGCGGCGATGAAGAAGATCCACGACAAGACGGGGCGCGCCGGCGACAGCGGCATGTACGGCGTCATGTACCTCTACGACCTCTACCTGCGCCAGAACGGCAAGGCGTTCTTCACCGAGGACGGGCTCGGCTTCACCGAGGCGGATCTCAAGCAGTGGTGGGCCAAGGCCAGGAAGGGCATCGAGGAGGGCCTCTACGCCGACCCGAAGAAGGTCGCGCAGATCAAGCCCAAGTCGGCGGTCGCCGCGGAACTCGCCGCCGGTGAGTTCACCTGGGACAACTTCACGGTCCGTTACACCTCCGAGGGCAAGAGCGAGTACGGCCTCGCGCCCATCCCCACCACCGACGGCAAGAAGACCGGTCAGTACCTCGGCTCCCTGATGCTCAGCGCGTCCAAGCGCACCCAGCATCCCAAGGAGGTCGCCCAGTTCATCGACTTCATGGTGCACGAGCCCGAGGTTGCCAAGATCATGGGCTACGACCGCGGGGTGCCCGCGACGCAGGCCCAGTACGACGCGTTCCAGCCGACCGACCCGGTCAACAAGGCGATCGCCGCGTACGAGGAGTCCCTCGTCGCGGCCGGTGTCCTGGAGCCCATCACCCCGCACCCGAACGGCGCGGACATCTGCGAGGCCGCGTTCCTGCGCATCGGAGAGGAACTCGGGCTGGGCACGCGCTCGGTGGACGACGCCGTCAAGCAGTTCTTCACCGAGTCGAAGACGGCTCTCGGCATCTGATGGGAACCGCCGTGACACACGCCCCTGCGACGGAGGACCCGACCCGGGACTCCGAGCCGCGGCAGCGTCCGGCCAAGGCTCCCCGCCCCGCCGCGCTCAAGCGGCGGGGCCGCCGGGAGAACCTGGCCGGCTATCTCTTCATGTCCCCCTGGATCGCCGGATTCCTGCTGCTCACGGCAGGCCCGATGATCGCCTCGCTCTACTTCGCCTTCACCGACTACAACCTGTTCGACGCGCCTCGGTGGATCGGCCTCGACAACTTCTCCGAGATGTTCGCCGACCCGCGCTGGCGCCACTCGGTGCGGGTCACCCTCTGGTACGTGGCCGTGGGCACGCCCCTGAAGCTGATCGCGGCCCTCGGCGTGGCGCTGCTCCTGGCCCAGAAGCGGCGCGGGCAGGCGTTCTACCGGGCCGCCTTCTACGCGCCGTCGCTGATCGGCGCCAGCGTCTCCATCGCGATCGTCTGGAAGGCGATCTTCTCCGACGACGCGATCGTCGACCGTACGCAGAAGATCTTCGGCATCGACGTCGGCGGCTGGACCGGCGATCCGGAAATGATCATCTACAGCCTGGTGGCGCTCACCGTCTGGCAGTTCGGTGCCCCCATGGTCATCTTCCTCGCCGGTCTCAAGCAGGTGCCGCGTGAGCTGTACGAGGCGGCCGAGGTCGACGGGGCGGGGACGTTCCGGCGGTTCTGGAACATCACCCTGCCGATGATCTCCCCGGTCCTCTTCTTCAACGTCCTGCTGGAGACGATCCACTCGTTCCAGATCTTCAGCTCGGCGTACATCGTCGGTGGCGGCGCCGGCGGCAATGCCTGCGGTCCGGCCGACGGCTCCATGGTCTACACCTGTTATCTGTACGTCCAGGGCTTCGAGAACAGCCGGATGGGACTGGCCTCCGCGATGGCCTGGCTGCTGCTGGTCGCGGTCGCCCTGGTGACGGCGGTGCTGTTCTGGTCCCAGAAGCGCTGGGTGCACTACGAGGAGGGTGCCCGATGAGCGCACAGGCCACCGAGATCACCCCGGCCCCGGTACCCTCCACGCGGACGGGGGCCCTGCGGCGCAGACTGCCGGGCTCCCTCGCCTGGCACCTCGGGTCGCTCGCGATCCTCGCGGTGATCCTCTACCCGGTGATCTGGGTCGTCGGCGGCTCGCTCAAGAGGAGCGAGGACATCGTCGGCAGCCTGGACCTGCTGCCCGGCGACCCGGTCATCGAGAACTACACCCGGCTCGCCGACGGTATCGCCGACATCCCCATCTCCACGTTCTTCCTCAACTCGCTCACGCTCGCCGTCGGCTCGGTGATCGGGATCCTGGTGTCCTGCTCGCTGACGGCGTACGCCTTCGCGAAGATCAGGTTCGCGGGCCGCAACCTGCTCTTCACGCTGATGATCGGCACGCTCCTGTTGCCCTACCACGTGCTGCTCATCCCGCAGTACGTGCTGTTCCGCAACATGGGAATGATCAACGAGTACACCCCGCTGCTGCTTCCGAAGTTCCTGGCGACGGAGGCGTTCTTCGTCTTCCTGATGGTCCAGTTCATGCGGAACCTGCCCAAGGAGCTCGACGAGGCGGCCCGGCTCGACGGCTGCGGGCACTTCCGGATCTACTGGTCGATCGTGCTGCCGCTGTGCCGGCCCGCGCTGATCACCAGTGCGATCTTCACCTTCATCAACTCCTGGAACGACTTCATGGGTCCGTTGATCTATCTGAACGAGCCCGACAAGTACACGGTCTCGCTCGGTCTGAAGATGTTCGTGGACCAGGACGCCGTGGCCAACTACGGCGGCATGATCGCGATGTCGCTGGTGGCCCTGCTGCCGGTGCTCGCCTTCTTCCTCGCCTTCCAGCGCTATCTGATCGACGGCATGGCCACCTCGGGCCTGAAGGGCTGAGGGGAGCTGACCATGGCCCAGTCCCGTGCCCGGGCGAGGACCGCCGCTCCCCGCGAGGAGTCGGTGCTCGCCGAACGGTTCGCGCTGTTCGCCGAGTGCCTGCTCACCGGTTTGTGGATCGCGCTGGCCTCCCTGCCCCTGCTGACCTACCCCGCCGCGTTCGCCGCCGGCTCCCGGCACCTCAGGCGCCGTACGGCCCATGAGGGCGGCGGCTGGCGGGAGTTCTGGGCCGACTTCCGGGCGGCGGTGCGCGGCGGCCTGCTCGTCGGGCTCGCCGGATGGGTGGCGCTCGCGGCGGTGTGGGTGGACGTCCGGGCCGTACGCGCCGGGATTCCGGGCGGGCCGCTGGTCGGCGTGGTCGGTGTGCTCGCGCTGATCGGCGCCGTGGTCGCCGGACTGCGCGCGGCGGCGGTCTGGCGGCCCGGCGACACCTGGCGCGCGCTGCTCGGTGCGGCCGGGCGGCGGACCGTGCTCGACCCCGCCGGGTCGTTCCTGCTCGTCGGCGGACTGGCCGTGGTGGTCTGTTCCGCCTGGTTCGTCGCGCCGCTGGCGATCCCGGTCCTCGGGGCCGTCGCGGCGGCGGCCGTGGCCGTGGAGGAGCGGTACCGCCGTCGCTGACCGCGGCGGGCGGTGCCGTCCGTCCAGGCCGACGCCCCGGAGGCGTCGCATTGCACCACTCTCTGTCATGCCCCTGACCACCAGCACGCAAGACGTCCCGTACGGAAAGGAAAGGCCATGTCCCCGATCGACCGCAGGTCCCTTCTCAAGGCGGCCGCCGTCGCAGGAGCCGCCGCGCAGTTCAGCTGGGCGCTGGGGAGCGCGGACGCGCAGGCCGCCCCGCCGGCCGAGGCGGCGAAAGCGGATCCGGTGACCCTGGACTGGCTCGAGGACGGAGGGCTCGGCGCCGCCCCCGGTTCGACCGTGGGTGTGCCGTGGCCCAAGGGAGCCTGCGAAAAGGAACAGTCGTTCTCTTTGGTCGACGCGGACGGCAAGGCCGTCCCCGTGCAGTCCTGGCCGATCGGCTACTGGCCCGACGGCTCCGTGAAGTGGACTGCGCACGCGGTGGGCGCGGGCGCCGGCTCCGGCAAGCTCACCCTCGCGGCGGGCACACCGGCGGCGCCGGCGAAGAAGGTCACCGTCGACGAGCGCGCCACCACCATCGACGTGTCGACCGGAGTCATCACCGCCAAGATCGGCAAGTCCGGCTCCACGCTCGTGAAGTCCGTGCTGCGGGGCTCCACCGAGATCGCCCACAGCGGCCATCTGGTACTGCTGCGCCAGCCCGAGGTCGAGGAGGGCGACCAGGGCACGGAGAAGACCCAGCGCTACGAGAGCCTCATCGACGAGGTCGAGGTCGAGCAGGAGGGCCCGGTGCGTGCCGTGGTCCGCATCGACGGCAAGCACCGCAGAGGAAGCCACAGCTGGCTGCCCTTCTCGATCCGCCTCTACTTCTACGCGGGCGCGGAGTCGTTCCGCATGGTGCACACCGTCACCTTCGACGGCGACCAGCAGGCCGGAAAGGCCGGCGGCGACTTCGTCCGGGGCATCGGCGTCCGCTTCGAGGTACCGATGCGCGACGCCGCGTACGACCGTCACATCCGTATCGGCGGCGAGGGCACGGGTCTGCTGCGCGAGGCGGTCAAGGGCGTCACGGGGCTGCGGCGCGACCCGGGGGCCGCGGTGCGCACCGCCCAGTTCGAGGGGAAGAAGCTGCCCGACCCCTCCACCTGGGACCAGCGTGTCACGACCCGTCTGCAGTACATCCCCGAGTGGGGCGACTACACGCTCTCGCAGCTGTCCGCCGACGGCTTCGGTGTCCGCAAGCGCACCAAGAAGGGCCACGGCTGGATCCCGGCCGGCGGTGGCCGGCGGGCCAGCGGCTTCGGGTACGTCGGTGGCGCGTCCGGCGGGTTCGCCTTCGGCCTGCGGGACTTCTGGGAGAAGTTCCCCGCCCAGCTCGACATCCGCGACGCGCAGACTGACACCGCCGAGGTCACCCTCTGGCTCTGGTCGCCCGAGGCACGGCCCATGGACCTGCGCTTCTACCACGACGGCATGGGCCAGGACACCTACGCCGAGCAGCTCGAAGGCCTCAACATCACCTACGAGGACTACGAGCCCGGCTTCGGCACCCCCTACGGCATCGCCCGCACCAGCGAACTCCTCTTCTGGGCCCACGAGTCCACGCCGGGCGCCGAGGCGATGGCCCGGCAGGTCGAGGCCGTCCGCACGCCCCCACAGCTCGCCGCCCCGCCCAAGCAGCTCGTCAAGGCGGGCGTCTTCGGCAGGCTGTTCGCCGAACCCGACCGGTCCACCGCCGCCAAGGCGAAGATCGAGGACCACCTCGATTTCCTCTTCACCTACTACAAGGACCAGGTGGAGATGCGCCGGTGGTACGGCTTCTGGGACTACGGCGACATCATGCACAGCTACGACCCCAGCCGTCACCAGTGGTGCTACGACGTCGGCGGTTACGCCTGGGACAACTCCGAACTCTCGCCGGACCTGTGGCTCTGGTTCGCGTACATGCGCTCCGGCCGCGCGGACATCTTCCGCTTCGCCGAGGCCATGACCCGCCACACCGGCGAGGTCGACGTCTACCACCTGGGGAAGTGGGCCGGACTCGGTACCCGCCATGGTGTCCAGCACTACGCCGACAGCGCCAAGCAGCAGCGGATCGCCAACACCACCTACCGCCGCTATTACTACTTCCTCACCGCCGACGAACGCGTCGGCGACCTCATGCACGCCAACGTCGACTCCGATGAGACGTTCCTCGTCCTCGACCCCATCCGCAAGATCCGCACCGAGCCCTACACCCCCGACCGCAACGCGCTGTCGATCGGCTTCGGCACCGACTGGTCCGGGCTCGTGTCCGCGTGGCTGACCGAGTGGGAGCGGCGCGGCCCCAAGTGGGAGAAGGCCAGGGCGCGCGTCCTGTCGACCATGGAGACGATCGCCGCGCAGCCCAACGGCTTCGTCCAGGGCACCGGGCTGTACGACCTGGACACCGGGAAGTTCGCCGTGGCGGACAAGCCGGTGGTCGGGGTGTCGCACCTGTCGGCCATGTTCGGGCTGGTCGAGATGTGCGCGGAACTGCTCGACCAGATCGAGATGCCCAAGTTCAAGGAGGCATGGCTCGACTACTGCCGCTACTTCAACGCGACGAAGGCGGAACAGGCCGCGCGGTACGGCTCCAACTTCGGCACCCTGCTGCTCTTCCAGGGCCACTCGCGGCAGGACGCGTACGCCGCCGTGCAGTTGAAGGACGACAAGCTCGCGGCCCGTGCGTGGCGGCAGTTCTACAACAGCGCCGACACCTGGGACTACAAGGAGTCGACCGACTGGACCACCAAGAAGATCGAGGGGCCGACAGCACTCGTGCCGGGCAGCGAGGCCGCGTGGGTGTCGACCAACGCGACGGCGCTGTACGGGCTGGCGGCGATCCAGAACCTGGCGTTGGTGGGCGACAAGATGCCGTGACGCTCCGCTGGGTGGGGCGCAGGGCCCGGGGAGTCTGGGGCCGGTTGGGGAACTACGGGATCGTTGTGGCTGGTCGCGCAGTTCCCCCGCGCCCCTGAGGGGCGCGCGCCTCAGGTCAGTCTGCCCAGCGCGTCCCGTACGCGGCGGGCGTCGCGCAGGCGTTGTTCGTAGGTGGCGCCCGCTGCCAACAGGACCAGGCCCGCCAGTGCGGGAGGCGCCCAACGGGGGAGGGCGTCGACGACCTGGGCGATGTAGGGCGCCAGTTCGTGCAGGGTGACCAGGGCGAGGGTGGCGCCGCCGAGGAGCAGCGGGGACTGGAGGCGGTGGCGGGCGCCCAGCAGGGTGACGGCCAGGGCAGCGGCGCCCAGCAGCAGCGGGCGGAGCCAGTGCGCGTCGCCCCAGGCCGCGACGAGGCTCGGGACGAGCGTGACGGCGAGGCCCGGTCCGTACGCCGTCCAGGACGAGGCGGCCGGGTCCCGGCGCCTGCGCAGCAGGCCGACGAGCAGGGCCGGGACGGTCACCGGCAGGGTGTACGCCTCCGGGGAACCGACCTCCCAGGCCGCGAGCCGTACCCAGGAGGCCAGGACGAGCAGGACGGTGGCCGCGTGGCCGAGCCGGCGGCGGTCCGGTCGGACGGCTGTGCCCATCACGATGACTCCGCAGAGCGCGAGGGTCAGGGCCAGCAGGGGCGGGTGCGTGGCGGAGAGGCCGATGGCCAGGAGGCCGGCGGCGGCGCCGGCCGCCTCGACCGGGATGGTCAGGGGTGAGTCGCCGAGGCGGGCCGCGAGCAGGGCCGCGCCGGCCGGGACGGCGAGGACGAGCAGCGCCGTGTGCCGCGGCTCCCAGCCGACGGAGGCGCCGATCGCGCAGGCCAGGGCGGTGGCGTGGACGAGGGCGGCGGGCGCCGTGAGAGGGCCGGTGCGCCGGTGTCGAGCGGCCGCCGCGAACAGGGCCGTCAAGGTGGCGAGGACGGTGAGCGTCGCCGCCTCGGTGGCCAGGGAGAGCAGGGCCAGGCTCACGGAGGTGACGAGGGCCAGTACGACACCCGCGAGGGGCAGCGGGGCTCGGAGGAGCCCGGGCTCCGCCGACCGGACGGACACGGCGAGCCCCAGGGCGGCCGCGACCAGGAGGCCCTGCGCCACCAGCCCCGCCGTGAAGGGCAGTTCGAGGACCGGGGGGAGCACCAGGGCCGTCGCCCAGGCGAGGACGAGGGCGCCGACCAGGGCCGGGGTGCGCCAGGAGACGGTGCGGGCGGCCACGGCCAGCACCCCGGCGACGACGGCGAGCACGAGGGGCACGGTCGCCGGGTTCGGCGGCCAGGGCACGTCGAGCGTCACCGCGGCGCGGGCGTCGGCGGGCGCGCCCGACCAGACCCGCTCGATCCGGCCCACCGGGCCGAGCAGCGCCACGACCACGGTCGGCAGCGTGGTGGCCACGGCCAGTCCCTGAACGACGCGGGAAGCGTGCACGAGGCCCCGGCGTACGGGCTCGGGGGCCCGCGTCCGAACGGCGGCCAACAGGGCTGTACCGCACAGGAGATGGGCCGGGACCGTCCAGACCCCGGGCAGGACCGAGCGGGCGACGCCACCGGCGCCGACGACCACCAGGAGACCGCCGGCGAGTGCGGTGCCGAGGGACAGGGCGGGCTTCGGGGCGAACCGGGCGGTCGTCAGGGCGATCGCCGCGGCGAGGGCGAGGAGCGCCGCCGCACGGACGGCGGCCCCCGGGCCGGCGGCGGCCCACGACAGCCAGCCGGCCGACGCCACACCCCAGGCGCCCCAGCCGAACGCGCCGACGACGGCGACGGTCCGTACCGGCCTCAGGGACACCCGGAGTGCGATCGCGGTGTCGGCCGCCGCGGTCACCAGCAGCACGGCCGCGACCGCCTCCACTCCCGCGCCCCTGGCGAACGTCCAGAGGAGAAGGGGGAGTTGAGCTGCGACCAGAGCGAGCGGGAGGGGCAGGGCAAGGGCGCTCCAAGAGACCGCCGGGTCCGCCGCCCCCGGTGCCGGCCGCAGGACGAGCCCGTACGCCGCCCACGCCGCCGCCAGCACCGCCGACGCGGCCGCCGCGTAGCCCGTGCCGTCCGCCCCGGCGAACGCGACCTCGTGCAGGGCGTACGCGTCCAGGACGGTGAGGGCGAGGCCGAGGCCCGAGACCGCCTCCGCGGTCGAGCGCAGGCCACGACGCAGGAGCGCCCACGGCGCGCCGAGCGCGGCCACGGTCACTCCACCGAGCACCAGGGCCCGGCCGCCGATCCCCAGGTGCCCCCAGCTGACCAGCGTGAACGCGATCGCCGCGACGGTCAGCAGGACGCCGCCGAGGACCAGCAGCACGTTCTGGACGTTCGGCGCCGTCGCCTCGGGGCGCCGCGCGGGCGGGGCAGTGGGCGCGCCGGACACGGGCGCCGCCGTGTACAGGGCGTTGACGAGCCAGGCGCGGCGTGTCAGCAGGAACACGCGGCGGGCGTCGAGCTGCCGCAGTTCGGCGTCGAGGACCCGCAGTTCCTCGGCAGGGGACGGAAAGGGCGTCATGCCACGCAGTGTGGTCGGCGGCACGCCGCGCGACATGAGTCCACGTACTCAGGTGGTACTCAGATCCCGCACGCAGGGCCTCCGCGCGGGCACAATCCGACCATGGACTGGTGTCACTACCGCTTCCGCAGCCGCTGGAGCCTGCCCGCGCCGCCCACCGCCGTCTACGACGCGCTCCAGCGCCCGGAGGACTATCCGCGCTGGTGGCCCCAGGTCCGCGAGGTGGTCCGGATCGACGACACCACCGGCACCCTCCGGATCCGCTCGGTCGTGCCGTACGAACTCGTCCTGACCGCGCGGGCCGTACGGCGTGACGCTACGGCCGGCGTCCTGGAGATCGCGATGACCGGCGACCTGAACGGCTGGGCCCGCTGGACGGTCACCGCCGACGGGCCCGGCACCCTCGCCCTCTACGACCAGGAGGTCGACGTCACCAAGCCCTTGCTGCGGCGCCTCGCCGTACCGGGACGGCCCCTGTTCCGCGCCAACCACACCCTGATGATGCGGGCGGGACGACGCGGACTCCTCGCCCACCTCGGGTCGCACGGCCAAGCGGTTTGAACCAGACCCGTCGGGACCTGTATGGTTCAGTCCGTTCCCGGGCGATTAGCTCAGTGGGAGAGCGCTTCGTTCACACCGAAGAGGTCACTGGTTCGAACCCAGTATCGCCCACCGGGTAGAGCCGGTCCGCACACGCGGACCGGCTTCTTTCATGCCGCCGCCGGCATGTCCGGACGCAGCGGCCACGCCGGGTCCACCGCCTCCTCCGTGCCACTGCGCGCGAACCAGGCCTGCAGGCCGCGGGCCTGCGCCGCGTGCCACACGGCCTGCAGCGTGTGCAGTTCGGCGGGGGAGAGGCGGGCCAGTCGGGTCGCGAAACGCTGCCCCACCGCGCGGACGACGTCCATCGCCGCCTGGGCGTCGGCTCCCGCGTCGTGCGCGCCGTCGAGCACCACCTCGTAGTGCGCGCACAAGTCGGTGAGCGTGCGCCGGCCCTTGCGGTAGCGGTCCAGATGCTTGTCCAGGACCCGGGGGTCGAGGACCCGCAGCGGTGTCGTCTCGAACCAGCGGTCCAGCGACGACGCGCGGTGCCGCCGCAACTCACGGTCCAGCAGCGTCAGATCGAACGGCGCGTTCATGACCACCAGTGGGCGGCCGCGTACCGCCTGCTCGGCCAGCGCCCTGGCTATCTCCTCCATCACCGGCGCCGGCCAGCGGCCGTCGCGCTGCAGCCGCTCGTCCGTCAGCCCGTGCACCGCTGTCGCCGCGGCGGGCACCGGCACGCCCGGGTTCACCAGCCACCGGGTCACCCGGGGGCGGGTACCGGGCGCGTCCTGGACGACCACGGCGGCCGACACGATCCGGTCGTTCTCGACGTCCACACCCGTGGTCTCCGTGTCGAACGCCGCCAGGGGCCCCTCGTACCAACACGTCATCTGTCCACAACTCCTTGTTCACCCACGGCAGCTGACGTCCCGTCTTCTGCCAGTTTGGTGATACCCGGGCTGTTTGCGCCGTACGCCGGAAGGAGACAACAGAAGTACGGGTCTGCGCAGTTCAGCGGCTCGGTACGGGGAAACACCAGCACTGGAAGGCTGTTGGTCATGGCCATTGCGCAGCCCGAGCGGGGCGGGCTGCTGCCCGAGCACGCGGCACCGCTCCGCGGCTCCCTCGCCACCACCGCCTGCATGGAGACACTGCAGGTGGGATATCTGCACGCGGTGGCCGCGGCGGCGGGCTGCTCGCTCTCCCAGCCCTTTCCGGACAACGGCATCGACTGGCACGTCAGCCACGGCTCGCCCGGTCACACGGTCGACGACGAGGTCACCATCAAGGTGCAGCTCAAGGCCACCTACCAGCTCGCGCCGAACCCGGCGGGCCGGTTCTTCTCCTTCACCCTCGACAACCAGCACCTGGCGAAGCTGGCCCGCACCCCCGTCTCGGTGCACAAGATCCTGGTCGTGATGATCGTCCCCCGCTCGCAGGAGCAGTGGCTGCGGGCCGGCCACGACCGGCTCGACCTGCGGCACTGCTGCTATTGGATCAACCTCGCCGGACACCCGATCACCGGCCGGCGGCGCACCACCGTGCGCATACCGACCTCGCGCATCTTCGACGACCGAGCGCTCTGCGAGATCATGACGCGGGTCGGAACGGGAGGCAGACCGTGACCCACGGCCCCATCGACGACGACTCCGGCGCGCGCCGCTACGACGAGGGACCCGGACGACGGCCCCACGACGACGCGTCCGCCCGGCGCCCACACCGCGCGGACACCTCCGGCCGCCACCCCTACGCGGACGACGGGACGCCGAGCCGCCCGCAGGGCGAGGACGGCCGGACACCCCGTCCGCGCGAGGAGGGCGCGCCCGTACGCCGCCCCATCGGAGAGCCCGTACGCCGGGTGCGCCCCCACGTCGTCGAGCCCACCTGGACCCGGCCGCCCGACCCCGACCAGGTCGACCCGGCCGTCCTCGGCGCCCTGCTGCGCCGGCACGGCTGGCAGCGGCGCGGCGGAGCCGCCGGCCGGTACGGCCGCTGGACCCCGCCGGGGCCGGCCGGGCGGGGCATGAGCCTGCTCGTGCCCGAGAACCGGGCCTTTCCCGACAGCGACGACCTGCTCGGCGAGGCCCTCACGGCGCTGTCCCGCAGCGGCTCGCCCGCCGCGCGGGACGTACTGGTCGCGCTCACCGTGCCCAGCGACGAGATCCACTGGTGGCGGGACGTGCCGACCGGCGCCCTGGGCACCGCCTCCTGGGGTGTCGAGGACCAACTGCGCGCGGCCGCCCGCCAGATGCTCCTCGCGGCGGCGCTGGCCACCCGCGCGCGAGCCGGGTACTACGGCGCCCGGCACCGGCTGCCCGCCGCCGCCTCCCTGGACAGCGTCCTCGTCGGCGCCGCCCCCGGCGGCCGCCGCCTCACCGCCTTCGTCCCCGTGGCCACCGGCCGCCCCCTCGCCCTGCGCCTGCACCAGGCCCTCTACGCCGCCCGCGAGGCCATCGACTACCGGCGCGCCACCGGTGGCATGGAGGCCTTCGACGGTGCCGTCGAGGCCGGGGTCAGCCATGAGCTGACCGAGGCGCTCGTCGCCCTCGTCCGCGGCACCGAGGGCGCCCGCGTCGCCGTCGACTGGGCGCCGGCTGCCGGGGTCCCCGAGGGCGGCGCATCACCGGCCGAGCCCGTCGAGTTCTCACCCGGCGACCTGCCCGTGCTGCGCGAGGCCGGGGCCCGCTATCTGCGGGAGGAGCCCTCGATGCCGGTGCGGATCACCGGAGCCGTGGTGCGGATGCGCCGGTCCGCCGGGCGCGGCGAGGGCACCGTACGGCTGCGGGTCCTCGCCGGGGCCGCGGTTCCGCACGTCCGTATGACCCTGGACGAGGAGGCGTACCGGATCGCGGGGCAGGCGCATCTCGTGGGGCTGCCGGTCCGGGTGCGCGGGAGGCTGGAGAGCCGCGGCGGGTTCCGGCGGCTCACGGACGCCGACGGGATCGCGCCCGTGCAGGTCGACGAGGCGGAGCGGGACCGGCTGATGAAGTCGCTGCAGGAGACCGCGGAGATCACGGCCTTCTTCGAGGAGGCCTGCGGAGGGGACTGAGGTATCTGTTTCGCGAGGAGCACCCCGGGCTCGGTACGATCCTTCCCAATGGCCCAGGCCGCAGCAGACCGGCCGGGCCGCCCCTTCAGGTAGGAGAAACCGGTGTCCGACGTCCGTGTGATCATCCAACGCGATTCCGAGCGGGACGAGCGCGTGGTGACGACGGGCACTACGGCCGCCGACCTCTTCGCCGGTGAGCGCACCGTCGTGGCCGCCCGCGTGGCCGGGGAGCTCAAGGACCTCGCGTACGAGGTGCGCGACGGCGAGACCGTCGAGGCCGTGGAGATCTCCTCCGAGGACGGCCTCAACATCCTGCGCCACTCCACCGCCCACGTCATGGCCCAGGCGGTGCAGGAGCTGTTCCCCGAGGCGAAGCTGGGCATCGGCCCGCCGGTGCGGGACGGGTTCTACTACGACTTCGACGTCGAGAGGCCGTTCACCCCCGAGGATCTCAAGGCCGTAGAGAAGAAGATGCAGGAGATCCAGAGGCGCGGCCAGCGCTTCTCGCGCCGCGTCGTCACCGACGAGGCCGCCCGCGAGGAGCTGGCGGACGAGCCGTACAAGCTGGAGCTGATCGGCCTCAAGGGCTCGGCCTCCTCCGACGACGGCGCGGACGTCGAGGTCGGCGCCGGCGAGCTGACGATCTACGACAACCTGGACGCCAAGACCGGTGACCTGTGCTGGAAGGACCTCTGCCGCGGTCCCCACCTGCCCACCACCCGCAACATCCCGGCGTTCAAGCTGATGCGCAACGCCGCCGCGTACTGGCGCGGCAGTGAGAAGAACCCGATGCTCCAGCGCATCTACGGCACCGCCTGGCCCTCCAAGGAGGAGCTGAAGGCGCACCTCGACTTCCTCGCCGAGGCCGAGAAGCGCGACCACCGCAAGCTGGGCAACGAACTCGACCTGTTCTCCATCCCGGACGAGATCGGGTCCGGCCTCGCCGTCTTCCACCCGAAGGGCGGCATCATCCGCCGGGTCATGGAGGACTACTCGCGCCGCCGGCACGAGGAGGAGGGCTACGAGTTCGTCTACACCCCGCACGCCACGAAGGGGAAACTCTTCGAGGTCTCGGGCCACCTGGACTGGTACGCCGACGGCATGTACCCGCCCATGCAGCTCGACGAGGGCGTGGACTACTACCTCAAGCCCATGAACTGCCCCATGCACAACCTGATCTTCGACGCGCGCGGTCGCTCCTACCGTGAACTGCCGCTGCGCCTCTTCGAGTTCGGGACCGTGTACCGGTACGAGAAGTCCGGCGTCGTGCACGGCCTGACCCGGGCCCGCGGCTTCACCCAGGACGACGCGCACATCTACTGCACCCGTGAGCAGATGGCGGACGAGCTGGACAAGACGCTCACCTTCGTCCTGAACCTGCTGCGCGACTACGGCCTCACCGACTTCTACCTGGAGCTGTCCACCAAGGACCCGGAGAAGTTCGTCGGCTCGGACGAGGCGTGGGAGGAGGCCACCGAGACGCTCCGCCAGGTCGCGGAGAAGCAGGGCCTCCCGCTGGTCCCCGACCCGGGCGGCGCCGCGTTCTACGGCCCGAAGATCTCCGTCCAGGCGAAGGACGCGATCGGCCGTACCTGGCAGATGTCCACGGTCCAGCTCGACTTCAACCTGCCCGAGCGCTTCGACCTGGAGTACACCGGCCCCGACGGCTCCAAGCAGCGACCGGTCATGATCCACCGCGCGCTGTTCGGCTCGATCGAGCGGTTCTTCGCGGTGCTGCTGGAGCACTACGCGGGCGCGTTCCCGGCGTGGCTGGCGCCCGTCCAGGCGGTCGGTATCCCGATCGGCGACGCGCACGTGGAGTACCTGCAGAAGTTCGCCGCCGAGGCGAAGAGGAAGGGGCTGCGCGTCGACGTCGACGCCTCCTCCGACCGGATGCAGAAGAAGATCCGCAACGCCCAGAAGGCCAAGGTGCCGTTCATGGTCATCGCCGGCGACGAGGACATGGCCGCCGGTGCCGTCTCCTTCCGCTACCGCGACGGCTCCCAGGAGAACGGCATCCCCGTCGAGGAGGCCATCGCGAAGATCGCGAAGGTCGTGGAGGACCGCGTCCAGATCTGAGGCCGTACCCCGCGGCGCGGTGACGGAGGGAGGCCCCCGGAGCGTTCAGCTCGCCGGGGGCCTCCCCTCGTCCTCCCGCGCGAACACCTGGATCAGCCACGACCCGAACGACCCCGTCACCGTGCCGAGCAGGGCAAGGCCGCAGGCCATCAGGAACACGGCGATCGTCCGGCCCATCGGGGTCACGGGGGTGACGTCGCCGTACCCGACCGTGGCGAGCGTCGAGCAGGTCCACCACACGGCGTCCCCGAAGGTCAGGATCGTCGCGCCCGGTGCGTCGTGCTCCTGCTGATAGACGGCGAGGGCGCCGGTGAAGCCGAGCAGGGTGACCGAGAGACCCGCGTAGACGGCCACGCGCGCGTGCAGGGAGAGCCGGGGCCGCTCGTGGTGACGCTGTACGGCATCGTGGATCTGCACGACGCGCAGGGGCCGCAGCAGTGGCAGCACCAGCACGACGGTGTCCAGCCAGTGGACGCGTACGAACCTCGGCCCCAGCCCGCTCAGCCGCCAGCGCACCGCGTAGTCGATCGCGAAGACCACCCAGGCCAGCACCGTCACCGCGAGACAGAGGTCGAGCCAGCCCTGGGGAAGGTCGTTTGCGAGCACCCGCACCGCGTACGAGCAGAGGAAGAGGGCCGACGCTCCGGCGAGGACGCGTCCGGTGCGCTGCTCCCAGCGGAGCGCGCGGCTGTCGAGGTCCATCGGCTCAGCTTGGCCCCGCCCGTCCCGCGGCGGTACCCGCCGACACGCCGCGAACGGGCGAAGCAATATGCTGCACTGCATGACGAGTGAGCCGGAGCAGCAGATCGGAGTGGGAACGCAGGACGCGTTCCAGCGCCTGTGGACACCCCACCGGATGGCGTACATCCAGGGTGAGAACAAGCCGACCGGTCCTGGGGCCGACGACGGCTGTCCGTTCTGCTCGATCCCGGCGAAGTCGGACGAGGACGGTCTGGTCATCAGGCGCGGCGATCACGTGTACGCGGTGCTCAACCTCTACCCGTACAACGGCGGCCACCTCATGGTCGTGCCCTACCGCCACGTCGCCGACTACACGGACCTCACCGGGCCGGAGACCGCCGAGCTGGCCGAGCTGACCAAGCAGTCCATGACCGCCCTGCGCGCCGCGTCCGGCGCGCACGGGTTCAACATCGGCATGAACCAGGGCACGGTCGCGGGTGCCGGTATCGCGGCCCACCTCCACCAGCACATCGTTCCCCGCTGGGGCGGCGACACCAACTTCATGCCGGTCGTCGGCCACACACGGATCCTGCCGCAGCTCCTGGCCGACACGAGGAAGATGCTCGCGGACGCCTGGCCGACGGTGTAGCCGTCGAGGGGGCGCGGTTTTCGTCACCGGGCCGCGCCCGACAACGCACCCTCACCCCCACGCACCCCCCACCCCCAGCCGGCGCAGCGCTCACGCGTCGTAGAGGTCCGCCTTCCGCGGCGACACGTCCTGCACCGCCCCGCTGAGGAACCCGGCCCGGGAACCGAACTTCTCGGTGTCCACGCCGTTGTCCTTCAGGACCTTGATGGCGGCGTTGTGCACCACACGGAGCACCGGCGTGGCGGCGCGCAGCGCGTCGTCGGCCATGAAGCGATGCCGCCAGGGCTGGTCGGCCCAGGCGTGCCGCAGGCCGAACGGCTCGGGCAGGCCGATGGATCCACCGAGCCAGTTGAGCAGTGGCGGGTACCAGGTCAGCGGGGCGCGCGCGGAGAGCCGTACGACCTCGTCCGCGTCGACGAGGGGGAGTTTCACCTTGCGGGTCTCCCAGAACCTCAGCGACTTCTGGACTTCCTTCTCCTTGGCCGCCGGTCCGGTCGTGAACAGCCCGTGCACCGGGCCCAGGGCGTGCCCGGTCACCTCGATGCGCAGCGTCTGGTGCAGCACGGTGACCGTGACCATCATGGTGATGATCAACTGGCCGTCCCAGAGCGTCCACTGGACTCCCAGGTAGTGCCGGTTGCCGCTGCCGAAGTGCTGCTTGTTGCAGATCTCCTGTATCGCGTGGGACTTGTACTGGTAGGCGTCCACGTCGGTGCTCTCGGGCCGGGCCACGGCGCCGGCGCCCTCGCCGATGGGGCTGACGACCCAGTGCTTGATGGAGGGTGCCGTGAAACCACCGGTGTTGAGGGGGGTGCGCTCCAGCATGCGCAGCTGGTCGTGGATGGCGCGTATGACGTCCCAGCTGCGGAACGGGTGGATCTCCTTGCCGGACTCGGCCGGTACGAGATCCTCGGCGAGCTGCCAGGCGCCCCAGCGGGTGCCCATGCCGAGGATGCCCTTGGGGCCGGCATAGAAGACGAGGTTGGAACGCTGCTCGGCGCTGAGCCGGGCCAGCTCCTTGCGCAGCTGCTCGGCCTTGGTCTCGTTGGGGCTGCCGGGCACGGCCTCGGGGATCTTGGCGCCGACCCCGCCGCCGGCCAGCAGGCCGGCCCAGCGGTCCCGCAGGTCCGCGGCGGCGCGTTCGCAGATCTGCTTGGCCCAGAACCAGCCCACCACGGGCAGCACCACACAGGCTCGGGCGTACCAGCCCCAGATACCGTCGAACGGCATCCTGAGCAGGAAGATCACCGCGAGGGCGCCCACGGCGACCAGCACGGTGGTGCCGAGGGCGCCGGCGCGCTTGTCCCGCTTGGCGACCGTGGAGCGGATCTGGAAGACGAGCAGCCAGAGGAGCAGACCGGGCAGGAAGAGCAGGCCGCACAGGACCATCACCGCCGAGAGCCAGTTGTCGCGCTCCCGGCGGATGTTGTTCGCCGCGAGACAGTGCTCGACGACGACCTGCGGTTCCATGCCGAAGGACTGGATGAGGGGTTTGCGGCCCGCGCCGACCATCCGGTCCCGCACCGCGAGGGAGAACGCCTCCCCGAGGTTCGGCCGGAAGATCGTCGCCCACTTGCGGCCCGGTTTGACCGCGGACTTGTGCCAGTCGTTGTTTGCCTTGAGGATCTCCGCGATCTCGTTGTCCCGGTAGGCCGCGGACGCCAGGGCGTACGTCGCCGCGGTCTGGCCCGCGGTGCCCATCAGCGGCACCTGTGCCCCGGGAGTGAAATCGAAACTGTCCGCCACCGCCGCCGCCCCCATCGCCGCACACTCGCTCCTGCGGCTCTTCCCGACTTCCGTGCTCCGCACACCTGTTGATCAGGTCATAACCCGATCCGGGCCCGATCGAGCCATACTTGTCGATCAGGTGATCAGCGTATCCGCAGCGACGGACACCGTGCGGTGCGAAGAACGGACATTCACGGAACCCGCCGTCCGTGGACCGGCGTTGCCGCGTCATCGCCCTGTGGTGGCCCCGCGACCGTCCCGCCGACGGCGGCCGGCGAAACGGCCGGAACCGTTCGCCGGCACACCGCCGGGATCATGCCGGGGCCACACCCCGGGGACCGTATCCTCCGACGCGGCCCCGGACCGTCAGCGCTCCTTGATCTGTGCGCGGACCTTCTCGGCCACGTGGGAGGGCATCGGCTCGTGCCGCGTGTACCGGCGGCCGAACCGCGCGGTGCCGTGGGAGAGGGAGCGCAGATCGACGACGTACCGGTCGATCTCGATCTCCGGTACCTCCGCCCGCACCAGGGTGCGCCCGCCGCCCGCCTGCTCGGTCCCGACGACCCGGCCGCGCCGCCCCGACAGATCGCTCATCACGGGGCCCACATAGGAGTCACCGACCAGGACCGACACCTCGGCCACCGGCTCCAGGAGATGGATCTTCGCTTCCGTCGCGGCCTCGCGCAGCGCCAGCGCGCCCGCCGTCTGGAACGCGGCGTCCGAGGAGTCCACCGAGTGCGCCTTGCCGTCCCGCAGCGTGATCCGGACGTCGATGAGCGGATAGCCGGCCGCGACGCCCTTGGCGGCCTGCGCCCGCACCCCCTTCTCGACGGACGGGATGAACTGCCTCGGCACGGCTCCGCCGACGACCTTGTCGACGAACTCGATGCCCGAGCCGCCCGGCAGCGGTTCCACCTCGATCTCGCAGATCGCGTACTGCCCGTGCCCGCCGGACTGCTTCACGTGCCGGCCGCGCCCGGCCGACCTGTCGGCGAACGTCTCCCGCAGGGAGACCCGGTGCGGTACGACGTCGACCTGGACGCCGTACCGGCTGCGCAGCCGTTCCAGTGCCACGTCCGCGTGCGCCTCGCCCAGACACCACAGGACGACCTGGTGGGTGTCCTGGTTCTGTTCGAGCCGCATGGTCGGGTCCTCGGCGACGAGCCGGGCCAGCCCCTGGGAGAGCTTGTCCTCGTCGGCCTTGCTGTGCGCCTGGATGGCGAGCGGGAGCAGCGGGTCGGGCATCTCCCACGGCTCCATGAGCAGCGGGTCGTCCTTGGCCGACAGCGTGTCCCCGGTCTCGGCGCGGCTCAGCTTCGCGACACAGGCCAGGTCGCCCGCGATGCAGTGCGTGAGCGTCCGCTGCTGCTTGCCGAAGGGCGTGGACAGGGCACCGATCCGCTCGTCGACGTCATGGTCCTCGTGCCCCCGGTCGGCGAGGCCGTGCCCGGACACGTGCACCGTCGCGTCGGGTCGCAGCGTGCCGGAGAAGACCCGTACCAGCGAGATACGGCCCACGTAGGGGTCACTGGCAGTCTTCACGACCTCGGCGACCAGCGGTCCGTCCGGGTCGCAGGCGGCCTTGATCTCACGGGGACTGCCCTCGGGGGTGGTGACGGCGGGTGTCTCGCGCTCCAGGGGGGTGGGGAAGCCGCCGGTGACCAGTTCGAGGAGTTCGACCGTGCCGAGGCCCTGTCTCGCGCCGTCGGCGGCGGGGGCGGCGGCCAGCACGGGGTGGAAGACCCCGCGGGCGACGGCCCGTTCCAGGTCCTCGACGAGGATGGTGACGTCGATCTCCTCACCGCCGAGATAGCGGTCCATGAGGGTCTCGTCCTCGCTCTCCGCGATGATCCCCTCGATGAGCCGGTTGCGGGCCTCCTCGATGGCAGGCAACTGCTCGGGGCCCGGCTCGGACTCCTTGCGCTCCCCGGAGGAGTAGTCGAACAGCTTCCGCGACAGCAGCCCGGTCAGCCCGGTCACCGGCGCGTGCCCGTCCGGGCCCTGCGGGCCGTGCAGCGGCAGATAGAGCGGCAGTACGGCGTCGGGGTCGTCCCCGCCGAACGTCTCCGCGCAGATACGGGTCATCTCCTCGAAGTCCGCCCGCGCGGCCTCCAGGTGCGTCACCACGATCGCCCGCGGCATGCCGACCGCCGCGCACTCCTCCCACACCATGCGGGTCGAGCCGTCCACGCCGTCCGAGGCCGAGACGACGAAAAGGGCCGCGTCCGCCGCTCGCAGACCGGCCCTGAGTTCCCCGACGAAGTCGGCGTATCCGGGGGTGTCCAGAAGGTTGATCTTGTACCCGCCCCATTCGACGGGGACCAGGGAGAGCTGCACCGAGCGCTGCTGCCGGTGTTCGATCTCGTCGTAGTCGGAGACGGTGCCGCCGTCCTCCACGCGGCCCGCCCGGTTCACCGCCCCCGCCGTCAGCGCGAGAGCCTCCACCAGAGTCGTCTTGCCCGAACCGGAGTGGCCGACCAGCACCACATTCCGTACGGACGCGGGGTGGTCGGCCGCCGTAGCCCTGCCGGCGGCTCCGGGATGTGCGTTCGCCTTGTCGCCCATGGTCCTGCCTCCCGTGCACGGTGAGGTCACTGTGGGCGCGGACACGCGGATCCGCGTGCGATGGCGGCTCCGATGACGCCCGCGGTGCCTTCGAGCTTTCCACTCGCGTCACCGCGCGTCCATACGGGGGACGGGATCGCTCCCCACGGCCCGGGGACACGGCGGGCTGGTGCCCGACGGTCGTACACGCGCGCGCGTGGCTACGATGGGCCAGCCGGATGGCCAGCAGGGGCCACGCGGCGACACCGACCCTCGGGAAGGCCATGCTGAACAAGTACGCGCGTGCATTCTTCACGCGTGTCCTCACACCGTTCGCCGCGTTTCTGATCCGCAGGGGGGTCAGCCCCGACACGGTCACCCTCATCGGCACCGCCGGAGTGATCGCGGGCGCGTTGGTCTTCTACCCCCGGGGCGAGTTCTTCTGGGGCACGATCGTCATCACGCTGTTCGTGTTCTCGGACCTCGTCGACGGCAACATGGCCCGCCAGATGGGCCGCTCCAGCCGCTGGGGCGCGTTCCTCGACTCCACGCTCGACCGGGTCGCCGACGGCGCGATCTTCGGTGGCTTCGCCCTCTGGTACGCGGGCAAGGGCGACGACCTCGCCCTGTGCGCCGTCTCGATCTTCTGCCTGGCGAGCGGCCAGGTCGTGTCGTACACCAAGGCGCGCGGCGAGTCGATCGGTCTGCCGGTGGCGGTCAACGGACTCGTGGAGCGCGCCGAGCGGCTGGTGATCTCGCTGGTCGCGGCCGGTCTCTCCGGCCTGCACGCGTTCGGCGTGCCCGGCATCGAGGTCCTGCTGCCCATCGCCCTGTGGATCGTCGCCGTCGGCAGCCTCGTCACCCTGATCCAGCGCGTCGTCACCGTGCGCCGCGAGTCCGCCGAGGCCGAGGCGGAGGCGGCCGCCGCGACCGCGCAGGAGTCGCCGGACGCCACCCGGAACAGCGAGGCGACCCCGTGAGCGCTCTGCGGGAGCGGGTGACCGACGGGCTGTACGGCCTCGGCTGGGCCACCGTCAGGAAACTCCCTGAGCCCGTCGCCGTCCGCCTCGGCCGGACGATCGCCGACGCCACCTGGAAGCGGCGCGGCCCCCTCGTGCGCCGGCTGGAGGCCAACTACGCGCGCGTGGTGCCGGACGCGAGCCCCGAGCGCCTCGCCGAGCTGTCCCGCGCGGGCATGCGCTCCTACCTGCGCTACTGGATGGAGTCCTTCCGCCTCCCGGCCTGGAGCGAGGAGCGCATCAGGACCGGCGTCACCGTCAAGGACGTGCACCGCCTCACCGACTGCCTCGCCTCCGGCCGGGGCGTCGTCCTCGCCCTGCCGCACCTCGCCAACTGGGACCTCGCGGGCGCCTGGGCCACCACCGAGCTGAAGACCCCGTTCACGACGGTCGCCGAGCGCCTCAAGCCCGAGACGCTCTACGACCGCTTCGTCGCCTACCGCGAGGGCCTCGGCATGGAGGTCCTGCCGCACAACGGCGGCTCCGCCTTCGGCACCCTCGCGCGGCGGCTGCGCGACGGCGGCCTGGTCTGCCTGGTCGCCGACCGCGACCTGTCGGCGTCCGGCGTCGAGGTCGACTTCTTCGGCGAGCCCACCCGGATGCCCGCCGGACCGGCCCTCCTCGCCCAGCAGACCGGCGCGCTGCTGCTGCCGGTGACGCTCTGGTACGACGACTCGCCCGTGATGCGGGGACAGGTCCACGCACCGATCGAGGTACCCGAGTCAGGTACCCGCGCCGAGAAGACGTCCGTCATGACACAGGCGCTGGCCGACGCCTTCGCCACCGGCATCGCCGACCACCCGGAGGACTGGCACATGCTCCAGCGCTTGTGGCTCGCGGACCTGGACCCCGCCAAGAGCCCAGAAGCCGGCTTCGAGGCCGGTTCCGAGGCCAAGGGATCCGAGAAGGGACGCCCGTGAGGATCGGGATCGTCTGCCCCTACTCCTGGGACGTACCCGGGGGAGTCCAGTTCCACATCCGTGACCTGGCCGACCACCTCATCCGGCTCGGCCACGAGGTGTCGGTCCTCGCCCCCGCCGACGACGACACACCGCTGCCGCCGTACGTCGTCTCGGCGGGCCGGGCGGTCCCGGTGCCCTACAACGGCTCGGTGGCCCGCCTGAACTTCGGCTTCCTGTCGGCGGCGCGCGTACGGCGCTGGCTGCACGACGGCACGTTCGACGTGATCCACATCCACGAGCCGGCCTCCCCGTCGCTCGGCCTGCTGGCCTGCTGGGCCGCACAGGGCCCGATCGTCGCCACCTTCCACACCTCCAACCCGCGCTCCCGGGCCATGATCGCGGCGTACCCGATCCTGCAGCCCGCGCTGGAGAAGATCAGCGCGCGGATCGCGGTGAGCGAGTACGCCCGCCGCACCCTGGTCGAACACCTCGGCGGCGACGCGGTGGTCATCCCGAACGGCGTCGACGTCGACTTCTTCGCCCGCGCCAAGCCCAGGCCCGAGTGGCAGGGTGACACCCTCGGCTTCGTCGGCCGCATCGACGAACCCCGCAAGGGACTGCCGGTCCTGATGAAGGCCCTCCCGCGGATCTTCGCGGAGCGCCCGAAGACCCGGCTGCTGGTCGCCGGGCGCGGGGACGAGGAGGAGGCGGTGGAGACGCTGCCGAAGGAGCTGCGCTCCCGCGTCGAGTTCCTCGGCATGGTCAGCGACGAGGACAAGGCCCGCTTCCTGCGCAGCGTCGACCTCTACGTCGCCCCCAACACCGGGGGCGAGAGCTTCGGCATCATCCTCGTCGAGGCGATGTCCGCCGGTGCCCCCGTCCTCGCCTCGGACCTCGACGCCTTCGCCCAGGTCCTCGACCAGGGCGGCGCGGGCGAACTCTTCGCCAACGAGGACGCGGACGCCCTCGCTGCGGCCGCCGTACGCCTGCTCGGCGACCCGGACCGCCGCGCCGAACTCCGGGCTCGCGGCAGCGCCCACGTCCGGCGCTTCGACTGGTCCACCGTCGGGGCCGACATCCTCGGCGTCTACGAGACGGTCACGGAGGGAGCGGCCTCGGTCGCGGCGGACGAACGAGGAGGACTGCGGGCGCGGTTGGGGCTGGCCCGGGACTGAACGCGTGGCGGTCGCGGCGCCCGGCGTGGGGGCGCCGACGTCGTATGCGGTGGTGACGGGCGCCGGTAGTAGCCTTGCCGCCCGTGACTTCGACACTCATCTGGATCGCCGTCGTCCTCTTCGCGATCGGTCTCTATCTGAGCTGGACCGCGGGACGACTCGACCGACTGCACGCGCGCATCGACGCCGCCCGCGCCGCGCTCGACGCGCAGCTGCTGCGCCGTGCGTCGGTCGCCCAGGAGCTGGCCACCTCCGGGGTGCTGGACCCGGCCGCCTCGATCGTCCTCTACGAGGCGGCGCACGCGGCTCGGCAGGCCGAGGAGGAGCAGCGCGAGGTCGCCGAGAGCGAGCTGAGCCAGGCGCTGCGGGCCGTGTTCGCGGACGCGCAGCAGGTGGAGGTGGTTCGGGAGGCGCCGGGCGGGGAGGACGCCGCGAACGAACTGGCCCAGGCCGTCCGCCGGGTGCCGATGGCCCGGCGCTTCCACAACGACGCGGTGCGCGCGGCCCGAGCGCTGCGCCGGCACCGTAAGGTGCGGTGGTTCCGGCTCGCCGGTCACGCCCCGTTCCCGCTCGCCTTCGAGATGGACGACGAGCCGCCGGCGGCGCTGGCGGACCGGGCGACCTCGTGAGGTTGTCGCGGCCTGAGAGGGCGGCGGCACCCCCACAAAACGATCCACCGCCTCCCCATTGGCCCTTGCAGTGGCCTGCACCCCTCGCGTTTCCTCGGTGACTGCAGCGATTGCACAACCCTTCTTCCCCGAGCTTCCCCCGAGCGAGGTCAACCCGTGTCCAGCACCCTCTCCCACTCCGCCCAGACCCCCGAGACCGGCACCGCCCGCGTGAAGCGCGGCATGGCCGAGCAGCTCAAGGGTGGTGTGATCATGGACGTCGTCACCCCGGAGCAGGCCAAGATCGCCGAGGACGCGGGCGCCGTCGCCGTCATGGCCCTGGAGCGGGTCCCCGCCGACATCCGCAAGGACGGCGGCGTGGCCCGGATGTCGGACCCCGACATGATCGAGGGCATCATCGAGGCCGTCTCCATCCCGGTCATGGCGAAGTCCCGGATCGGCCACTTCGTCGAAGCCCAGGTCCTGCAGTCCCTCGGCGTGGACTACATCGACGAGTCCGAGGTCCTCACCCCGGCCGACGAGGTCAACCACAGCGACAAGTTCGCCTTCACGACCCCCTTCGTCTGTGGTGCCACCAACCTGGGCGAGGCCCTGCGCCGCATCGCCGAGGGCGCCGCGATGATCCGCTCCAAGGGCGAGGCCGGCACCGGCAACGTCGTCGAGGCCGTTCGTCACCTGCGCCAGATCAAGAACGAGATCGCCCGCCTGCGCGGCTACGACAACAACGAGCTGTACGCCGCCGCCAAGGAGCTCCGCGCCCCGTACGAGCTGGTCAAGGAGGTCGCCGAGCTGGGCAAGCTCCCGGTGGTCCTCTTCTCCGCCGGTGGCGTGGCGACCCCCGCCGACGCCGCGCTGATGCGCCAGCTCGGCGCCGAGGGCGTCTTCGTCGGCTCCGGCATCTTCAAGTCCGGCGACCCGGCCAAGCGCGCCGCCGCCATCGTCAAGGCCACCACCTTCTACGACGACCCGAAGATCATCGCCGACGCCTCCCGCAACCTGGGCGAGGCCATGGTCGGCATCAACTGCGACACCCTCCCCGAGGCCGAGCGCTACGCGAACCGGGGCTGGTAAGCACCCATGAGCGACACCCCCGTCATAGGCGTCCTGGCTCTCCAGGGCGACGTACGGGAGCACCTCGTCGCCCTGGCCGCGGCCGACGCCGTGGCCAGGCCGGTGCGGCGCCCCGAGGAACTCGCCGAGGTGGACGGCCTCGTCATCCCCGGCGGCGAGTCCACCACCATCTCCAAGCTGGCCGTCCTCTTCGGCGTCATGGACCCGCTCCGCGCGCGCGTGCGCGACGGCCTGCCCGTCTACGGCACCTGCGCCGGACTGATCATGCTCGCCGACAAGATCCTCGACCCGCGCTCGGGCCAGGAGACGATCGGCGGCATCGACATGATCGTGCGCCGCAACGCCTTCGGCCGTCAGAACGAGTCCTTCGAGGCCGCGGTCGACGTCAAGGGCGTCGAGGGCGCCCCCGTGGAGGGCGTCTTCATCCGGGCCCCCTGGGTCGAGTCCGTGGGCGCCCGGACGGAGGTGCTGGCCGAGCACGAGGGCCACATCGTCGCCGTGCGCCAGGGCAACGCACTCGCCACGTCGTTCCACCCGGAGCTGACCGGCGACCACCGGCTGCACGCGCTGTTCGTCGAGATGGTGCGCGCGAACAAGGCTGCGGAGTCCTTGTAGGATCTCTGGGGTTCGTTGCAGAGATGGGTTACGCGAAGGAGACAGGCAGATGTCCGGCCACTCTAAATGGGCTACGACGAAGCACAAGAAGGCCGTGATCGACGCCAAGCGCGGCAAGCTCTTCGCGAAGCTGATCAAGAACATCGAGGTCGCGGCCCGGATGGGCGGCGTCGACATCGAGGGCAACCCGACTCTGTACGACGCCATCCAGAAGGCGAAGAAGCAGTCGGTCCCGAACAAGAACATCGACTCCGCGGTCAAGCGCGGCGGTGGCCTCGAAGCCGGCGGCGCCGACTACGAGACGATCATGTACGAGGGGTACGGTCCGAACGGTGTCGCGGTGCTCATCGAGTGCCTCACCGACAACCGCAACCGCGCCGCCTCCGACGTCCGCGTCGCCATGACCCGCAACGGCGGCTCGATGGCCGACCCGGGCTCCGTCTCGTACCTCTTCAACCGCAAGGGCGTCGTCATCGTCCCCAAGGGCGAGCTGTCCGAGGACGACGTGCTGGAGGTCGTGCTCGACGCGGGCGCCGAGGAGGTCAACGACCTGGGCGAGTCCTTCGAGGTGCTCAGCGAGGCCACCGACATGGTCGCGGTCCGCACCTCCCTCCAGGAGGCCGGCATCGACTACGACTCCGCCGAGGCCAACTTCGTCCCGACCATGCAGGTCGAGCTGGACGAGGAGGGCGCCCGGAAGATCTTCAAGCTGATCGACGCCCTGGAGGACAGCGACGACGTGCAGAACGTCTTCGCCAACTTCGACGTGAGCGACGACGTCATGGCCAAGGTCGACGCGTAACGCTCCGCGGTATACCGCAGCTCCGGCGGGCCGGTGGGACACGTCCTACCGGCCCGCCGCCGTTGTCGGTGGCAGCGGATAGCCTGACGGCAGCCAATGATCGCCGTCCACGGGCCGCAACCATCAATCGAGGACCCCGACGGTGCTCAGCCAGGTCCGCGAGAGCGGCGGCGGATCAGCCGCAAAGAGGGGAGGGGGCGCGGTGCGCGTACTCGGGGTGGACCCCGGACTGACGCGGTGCGGCGTGGGCGTCGTCGAGGGAGTCGCGGGCCGGCCGCTGACCATGCTCGGTGTCGGAGTCGTACGGACGCCCGCCGACGCCGAGTTGGGCCGGCGCCTCGTCGCGATCGAGCAGGGCATCGAGCAGTGGCTCGACGAGCACCGCCCCGAACACGTCGCCGTGGAAAGGGTCTTCAGCCAGCACAACGTCCGGACGGTCATGGGCACCGCCCAGGCCAGTGCCGTCGCCATGCTGTGCGCCGCCCGCCGCGGCATCCCCGTCGCCCTGCACACCCCCAGTGAGGTCAAGGCCGCCGTCACCGGCAGCGGCCGGGCCGACAAGGCCCAGGTCGGGGCCATGGTGACGCGCCTGCTCCGGCTCGACGCACCCCCGAGACCGGCGGACGCCGCCGACGCCCTCGCCCTCGCCATCTGCCACATCTGGCGGGCACCCGCGCAGAACCGCCTCCAGCAGGCCGTCGCCCTGCACGCTTCGAAAGGCCGTACGCCATGATCGCCTTCGTCACCGGCCCGGTCGCCGCCCTCGCCCCCGACTCCGCGGTGGTCGAGGTGGGCGGGATCGGCATCGCGGTCCAGTGCACGCCCAACACCCTCTCCGGGCTGCGCATGGGACAGCAGGCCAAGCTGGCCACGTCCCTGGTGGTCCGTGAGGACTCGCTCACCCTCTACGGCTTCGTGGACGACGACGAACGCCAGGTCTTCGAACTGCTGCAGACCGCGAGCGGGGTCGGACCCCGTCTGGCCCAGGCGATGCTGGCGGTGCACACCCCCGACGTGCTGCGCCGGGCGGTGGCCACCGGTGACGAGAAGGCGCTGATCGCCGTCCCCGGCATCGGCAGGAAGGGCGCCCAGAAGCTGCTGCTGGAACTGAAGGACCGCCTCGGCGAGCCCGTCGGCGCCCCCGTGATCGGCGCCCCGGTCACCCAGGGCTGGCGCGACCAGCTGCACGCCGCCCTGATCGGCCTCGGGTACGCCACCCGCGAGGCCGACGAGGCCGTGTCGGCCGTGGCCCCCCAGGCGGAGGCCGCCCAGGGCACGCCCCAGGTCGGACAGCTGCTGAAGGCCGCCCTCCAGACCCTCAACCGAACGCGCTGAACATCCCCGGCCGGGCCCGCCGACCCGCGCACCGCAGCTCCGCCCATCCGACCGCGACCACGAGGCACACGCAATGAACTGGGACGACACGACCGACGACACCGCCGCCGAGAGGCTGGTGGGCTCCGTCGCCGACCGTGAGGACCAGGCCGTCGAGGCTGCCCTGCGCCCCAAGGACCTGGGCGAGTTCATCGGTCAGGAGAAGGTCCGCGAGCAGCTCGACCTGGTCCTGCGGGCCGCACGCGCGCGCGGCGCCACCGCCGATCACGTACTGCTCTCCGGAGCCCCGGGCCTCGGCAAGACCACCCTCTCGATGATCATCGCGGCCGAGATGGGCGCCCCCATCCGGATCACCTCCGGCCCCGCCATCCAGCACGCCGGCGACCTGGCCGCGATCCTCTCCTCCCTCCAGGAGGGCGAGGTCCTCTTCCTCGACGAGATCCACCGCATGTCCCGGCCCGCCGAGGAGATGCTCTACATGGCGATGGAGGACTTCCGCGTCGACGTGATCGTCGGCAAGGGCCCCGGCGCCACCGCGATCCCCCTCGAACTGCCGCCGTTCACCCTGGTCGGCGCCACCACGCGCGCGGGCCTGCTGCCGCCGCCGCTGCGCGACCGCTTCGGCTTCACCGCGCACATGGAGTTCTACGAACCCGCCGAGCTGGAGCGGGTCATCCACCGCTCGGCGAACCTCCTCGACGTCGAGATCGACACGGACGGCGCCGCCGAGATCGCGGGCCGCTCCCGCGGCACCCCGCGTATCGCCAACCGTCTGCTGCGCCGCGTACGGGACTACGCGCAGGTCAAGGCCGACGGCTTCATCACCCGTGACATCGCCGGGGCCGCCCTCGCCGTCTACGAGGTGGACGCCCGGGGCCTCGACCGCCTCGACCGGGGCGTCCTGGAAGCCCTGCTCAAACTCTTCGGCGGCGGACCGGTCGGCCTGTCCACGCTCGCGGTAGCGGTGGGGGAGGAGCGCGAGACCGTGGAGGAGGTGGCCGAGCCCTTCCTCGTCCGGGAGGGACTGCTGGCCCGGACCCCCCGCGGCCGGGTCGCGACCCCGGCCGCCTGGGCCCACCTCGGACTCACCCCGCCACGCGGTACGACCGGGGGAAACGGACAACAGGACCTGTTCGGGGCGTGACCCTCTCGTGACGGCGCGGTACTCGCCCGGCATGGAACCCCGGTGACATGCTGTGCGTTGTTCCATCACGGTGGACTCGCTTAGACTCCGCCGATGCCGCCCTTGCCGGCAGCGCACATACCCCCAACCATCAGGCCGCTCGCCATCGCGGTCGTGTGAAGGAAGTTCCGACCCGTGAGTCTCGTGACCCTCCTCCCGTTCATCGTGCTCATCGGGGCCATGATCCTGATGACCCGATCGGCCAAGAAGAAGCAGCAGCAGGCCGTCGACATGCGGAACCAGATGCAGCCCGGTTCCGGCGTCCGCACGATCGGGGGCATGTACGCGACCGTCAAGGAGGTCAGCGAGGACACGGTCCTCCTCGACGCCGGGCCGGGCGTCGAGCTGCTGTTCGCCAAGAACTCCATCGGTGCCGTCCTCAGTGACGAGGAGTACAACCGCATCGTCCACGGCATCGAGCACGACCTGAAGTCCGACGTCGTCCCGGACGACGCCTCCTCCCTCACCGAGACCGACGAGCCCTCCGACGACGCTTCCGCCGCTTCCGACGACAAGCCCATCGACCTCGGCAAGAAGGACGCGCCCGACGACGCGGCCGACGACACCGCCGAGGCGAAGGCCGACGAGGCCAAGGCCGACGAAGCAGAGCCGAAGAAGACCGACGGCGAGTCCGACGCGAAGTAGTCACGTCCCGGGAGTGCGAGCGAGAACCGCCCGCGCCCCGGGAACGTGCCGTTCTCGCCCGGATTCCCGACACCAGTCATGGCCGCCGCCGCGCTGACCCCGCACGGCGGCCCGAGAGGGAGTACGAGAAGGTGGCAGCACCGAAGAAGGGCCGGAGCGCGAGCGCCCAGGGCAAGCCTGGGCGCGCGCTGGTCCTCATCCTGATCGCCCTTGTGGCGCTCACCGGGGGAATGTTCGCCTCCGGACACACCACTCCGCGTCTCGGCATCGACCTCGCCGGCGGTACGAGCATCACGCTCGAGGCGAGGAGCGGCCAGGAATCGGCGATCAACAAGACCAACATGGACACCGCGGTCGAGATCATGAACCGCCGTGTCAACGGTCTGGGTGTCTCCGAGGCCGAGGTCCAGACCCAGGGCGATCGCAACATCATCGTCAACATCCCCAAGGGCACGAACTCCAAGGAGGCCCGGGACCAGGTCGGCACCACGGCGAAGCTCTACTTCCGTCCGCTGCTGCGGACCGACAGCGGCACGCCGACGCCGAGCACCACGCCGAGCGAGTCCGCGAGCGGCAGTGCCTCGCCCAGCTCCTCCGGTGACAAGGCCGGCGAGAAGCCGGACAAGGCGACCTCGCCCGAGTCCTCCTCCCCGACGGCCACCGCCACCTCGCAGGGCCGCGCGGTCACCGACGCGCTGAAGGCCGACCCCACGCCGTCCACCAGCGCCTCCGGGTCGGCCAAGGCGTCGCAGTCCGCCCAGGCCACCGGCGGCGCCTCACCGAGCCCGACCGCCGACAAGGCGACGCAGGCGCTCATCGACCGGTACAACGCCCTCGACTGCTCCGACCCCAAGCAGCGCGCCAAGCTCGGCAAGGGCAAGACCACCGACACGATCATCGCGTGTGGTCAGGACAACGGCGCCTGGAGCAAGTTCGTCCTCGGGCCGGTCGGCGTCGACGGCACGGACGTCACCAAGGCGCAGGCCCTCCTCGACACCCAGAACGGTGGCGGCTGGAAGGTCGTCATGGACTTCAACGACGCCGGCGGCAAGAAGTTCACCGAGGTCACGAAGGCGCTGGCGGCCCAGACCTCGCCGCTGAACCAGTTCGCGATCGTCCTCGACGACGACGTCGTCTCGCACCCCCAGGTGACCAGCGCGATCACCGGCGGCAAGGCCGAGATCTCCGGCAGCTTCACCCAGCAGGAGGCCGAGAGCCTCGCCAACATGCTGTCGTACGGCGCCCTCCCGCTCACCTTCAAGACGGCGAGCGTCACCACCGTCAGCCCCGCGCTCGGCGGTGAGCAGCTGCACGCCGGTCTGATCGCCGGCGCCATCGGTCTGGCCCTGGTCATGATCTACCTGATCGTGTACTACCGCGGTCTGTCCCTCATCGCCATCGCCTCCCTGCTGATCTCGGCGGCCCTGACGTACGTGCTCATGGCCCTGCTCGGCCCGGCCATCGGCTTCGCCCTGAACCTCCCCGCGGTCTGTGGCGCGATCGTCGCGATCGGCATCACCGCGGACTCGTTCATCGTGTACTTCGAACGCGTGCGGGACGAGATCCGCGAGGGCCGCTCGCTGCGCCCCGCAGTCGAGCGGGCCTGGCCGCGTGCCCGGCGCACCATCCTCGTCTCCGACTTCGTGTCGTTCCTCTCCGCCGCGGTGCTCTTCGTGGTCACCGTCGGCAAGGTGCAGGGCTTCGCGTTCACGCTCGGTCTGACGACGGTGCTCGACGTCGTGGTGGTCTTCTTCTTCACCAAGCCGCTGCTGACACTGCTGGCCCGTACGAAGTTCTTCGGTGGCGGCCACAAGTGGTCCGGCCTCGATCCGCAGCGACTGGGCGCTCAGCCCCCGCTGCGCCGTACCCGCCGTCCCGCCGTCCCCGCCGACCCGAAGGAGGCCTGAGATGTCGAAGCTCGGCGACCTCGGAGCCCGACTCCACCGCGGCGAGGTCGGTTACGACTTCGTCGGCCACCGCAAGATCTGGTACGGCGTATCCATCCTGATCACCATCGCGGCCATCGCGGGCCTCGCGCTCCGCGGTCTGTCGATGGGTATCGAGTTCCAGGGCGGCGCCGTCTTCACCACACCGAAGACGAGCGTCTCGGTCGCCCAGGCCGAGGAGTACGCGGAGTCGGCGTCCGGCCACGACGCGATCGTCCAGAAGCTCGGCAGCGGCAGCGACGGCAGCCTCCGTATCCAGATCTCGGGCATCGAGACGGCCCAGGCCGACAAGGTCTCGGCGCAGCTGGCCGAAGACCTGGACATGAAGCCGGAGGACGTCGCCGGTGAACTGGTCGGCCCCAGCTGGGGTGACCAGATCGCCAACAAGGCCTGGCAGGGTCTCGTCATCTTCCTGGTCCTCGTGGTGATCTATCTGGCGATCGCGTTCGAGTGGCGCATGGCCATCGCCGCTTTCGTCGCCCTGATCCACGACATCACCATCACGATCGGCATCTACGCGCTGGTCGGCTTCGAGGTGACACCGGGCACGGTGATCGGTCTGCTCACGATCCTCGGTTACTCGCTCTACGACACGGTCGTCGTCTTCGACAGCCTCAAGGAGCAGACCAAGGACATCACCAAGCAGACCCGCTGGACGTACGCCGAGATCGCCAACCGTTCGATCAACAGCACCCTGGTGCGGTCGATCAACACCACGGTGGTCGCGCTGCTGCCGGTCGCCGGTCTGCTGTTCATCGGTGGCGGTGTTCTCGGCGCGGGCATGCTGAACGACATCTCGCTGTCGCTGTTCGTCGGCCTCGCGGCCGGTGCGTACTCGTCGATCTTCATCGCCACACCGCTCGTCGCCGACCTCAAGGAGCGCGAGCCGCAGCTGAAGGCCCTCAAGAAGCGGGTCCTCGCCAAGCGGGCCCAGGCCGGGCAGGGCAGCCAGGAGCCGGCGGCCGACGGACCGTACGACGACGCGTCGGTGGCGGCCACCCCCGCGGTGGTCGGTCCGCGCGCCCAGTCCGGGGGCCGCAGCCGCGGCCGGGGCGGCAAGCGGCGATGACCGACATCAAGGAGCTGCTGCTCAGCCGTATCCGTGACGTCGCCGACCATCCCGAGCCGGGCGTGATGTTCAAGGACATCACCCCGCTGCTCGCCGATCCGGCGGCGTTCACCGCGCTGACGGACGCGCTGGCGGAGCTGACGGTCCGGCACGGCGCCACGAAGATCGTCGGCCTGGAGGCCCGGGGCTTCATCCTGGGCGCCCCGGCCGCCGTCCGCGCGGGCGTCGGCTTCATCCCCGTACGCAAGGCGGGCAAGCTCCCCGGGGCCACGCTCAGCCAGGCGTACGACCTGGAGTACGGCTCCGCCGAGATCGAGGTGCACGCCGAGGACCTGGTCGAGGGCGACCGTGTGATGGTCATCGACGACGTCCTCGCGACCGGCGGCACGGCCGAGGCCTCCCTGCAGCTCATCCGACGGGCGGGCGCCGAGGTCGCGGGCGTGGCGGTGCTGATGGAGCTGTCCTTCCTGCCGGGCCGGCAGCGCCTGGAGTCCGCGCTGGCCGGGGCGCCGCTGGAGGCCCTGATCACCGTCTGAGACCCAGCGGACACACCATCGGGTCCGAGCGGACGCACCGCCCGAGGACCCGGCGGACGAGCACCCGAAGGGCGCCCCGGAACTTCCCGGGGCGCCCTTCGCCCTCTCCCGCCCCGCACGCCGGTGGAGCGGGAGATCCTCCCAGGAATCCACGGGACGCACCTCGTGTTGCACGGGTAGACGTCCCTCACACCGGCCTGAAGGCGATCCCGGGACGCAGGATCGCTACCATGGGTGGTCCGGAGCCTGACCGGGGGACCCGGATCGCGCACGAGGAGCCCTCTTGGCAGACGAGGCCCAGCACCTGACCGCCGCCAAGCCCGAGTCCGCCTCGGGCTCCGCGGCCGAGCCCGCGCCGGACGCGACCGAGCACGCGAACGCGACTCCGAAGTCCGCGCAGAGCCCGGTCGAGCACGCCCAGTCCGCGCCCGCCGACAAGGCCGCCGGCTCCTCGCGCCCCAAGCCGGACCCGGCCGACAGCCCCGCCCCGGCGCCCGCCCCACGCCCCGCGGCCACGGGCCAGCCCGCGCGCTCCGGCTCCTCCAACCGCGTGCGCGCCCGTCTCGCCCGCCTCGGCGTGCAGCGCTCCAACCCGTACAACCCGGTCCTGGAGCCCTTGCTGCGGATCGTGCGCGGCAACGACCCGAAGATCGAGACGTCGACGCTCCGGCAGATCGAGAAGGCCTACCAGGTCGCCGAGCGCTGGCACCGCGGCCAGAAGCGCAAGAGCGGCGACCCGTACATCACGCACCCGCTCGCCGTCACCACCATCCTGGCCGAGCTGGGTATGGATCCGGCCACCTTGATGGCCGGACTGCTGCACGACACGGTCGAGGACACCGAGTACGGCCTCGACCAGCTCCGCCGCGACTTCGGCGACTCCGTCGCCCTCCTCGTCGACGGCGTCACCAAGCTCGACAAGGTCAAGTTCGGTGAGGCCGCCCAGGCCGAGACCGTGCGCAAGATGGTCGTCGCCATGGCCAAGGACCCGCGCGTCCTGGTCATCAAGCTCGCCGACCGCCTGCACAACATGCGCACCATGCGCTACCTCAAGCGCGAGAAGCAGGAGAAGAAGGCGCGCGAGACCCTGGAGATCTACGCGCCCCTCGCCCACCGCCTGGGCATGAACACCATCAAGTGGGAACTGGAGGACCTCGCCTTCGCGATCCTCTACCCCAAGATGTACGACGAGATCGTCCGGCTGGTGGCCGAGCGGGCCCCCAAGCGCGACGAGTACCTGGCCATAGTGACCGACGAGGTCCAGCAGGACCTGCGGGCCGCCCGCATCAAGGCGACCGTCACCGGCCGCCCGAAGCACTACTACAGCGTCTACCAGAAGATGATCGTCCGGGGTCGGGACTTCGCGGAGATCTACGACCTGGTCGGCATCCGTGTCCTGGTGGACACCGTCCGCGACTGCTACGCGGCCCTGGGCACCGTCCACGCCCGCTGGAACCCGGTTCCGGGGCGGTTCAAGGACTACATCGCGATGCCCAAGTTCAACATGTACCAGTCGCTGCACACGACGGTCATCGGGCCCAACGGCAAGCCGGTCGAACTCCAGATCAGGACGTTCGACATGCACCGCCGCGCCGAGTACGGCATCGCCGCGCACTGGAAGTACAAGCAGGAGGCCGTCGCCGGCGCCTCCAAGGTGCGCACGGACGCGCCCCGGAGCACCGGCAAGGACGACCACCTCAACGACATGGCGTGGCTGCGGCAGCTGCTGGACTGGCAGAAGGAGACCGAGGACCCGGGCGAGTTCCTGGAGTCCCTGCGCTTCGACCTGTCCCGCAACGAGGTGTTCGTCTTCACGCCGAAGGGTGACGTGATAGCGCTGCCGGCCGGCGCGACACCCGTGGACTTCTCCTACGCGGTGCACACCGAGGTCGGCCACCGCACCATAGGGGCCCGCGTCAACGGACGGCTCGTCCCGCTGGAGTCGACCCTGGACAACGGCGACCTCGTGGAGGTCTTCACGTCCAAGGCGGCCGGCGCCGGACCGTCCCGGGACTGGCTGAACTTCGTGAAGTCCCCGAGGGCCCGCAACAAGATCCGCGCCTGGTTCTCCAAGGAGCGGCGCGACGAGGCCATCGAGCAGGGCAAGGACGCCATCGTCCGCGCGATGCGCAAGCAGAACCTGCCGATCCAGCGCATCCTCACCGGCGACTCGCTCGTCACCCTCGCCCACGAGATGCGCTACCCGGACATCTCCGCCCTCTACGCGGCCATCGGCGAGGGCCATGTCTCCGCGCAGAGCGTCGTGCAGAAGCTCGTCCAGGCCCTCGGCGGCGAGGAGGCGGCCACCGAGGAGATCGACGAGGCCGTACCGCCCACCCGCGGCCGCAGCCGCAAGCGCCGCGGCAGCAACGACCCCGGTGTCGTGGTCAAGGGCGTCGACGACGTCTGGGTCAAGCTCGCCCGCTGCTGCACACCCGTCCCCGGCGACCCCATCATCGGCTTCGTCACCCGCGGCAGCGGCGTCTCGGTCCACCGCAACGACTGCGTCAACGTCGAGTCGCTCTCCCGGGAGCCGGAGCGGATCCTGGAGGTCGAGTGGGCACCCACCCAGTCCTCGGTCTTCCTGGTGGCCATACAGGTCGAGGCCCTGGACCGCAGCCGGCTGCTGTCGGACGTCACCCGCGTCCTGTCCGACCAGCACGTCAACATCCTGTCCGCCGCCGTCCAGACCTCCCGCGACCGGGTCGCCACCTCACGCTTCACCTTCGAGATGGGCGACCCCAAGCACCTGGGCCACGTCCTGAAGGCCGTACGCGGCGTCGAGGGCGTCTACGACGTGTACCGGGTGACCTCGGCGCGGCGGCCGTAGGCACGACACGGAACACGTGAGAGGGGCTCCCGTACGGACCGTACGGGAGCCCCTCTCACCTGCCTGTCGCGGGAAGCGTCAGCCGCCGAACTCCTGCAGACCCTTCAACGCCTGGTCCAGCAGGGCCTGACGGCCGTCCAGCTCACGCTGGAGCTTGTCGGCCTTGGCGCTGTTGCCCTGGGCGCGGGCCGCCTCGATCTGGCCGCGCAGCTTGTCCACGGCGGCCTGCAGCTGGCCCGTGAGACCGGCCGCGCGGGCACGGGCCTCCGGGTTGGTCCGGCGCCACTCCGCCTCCTCGGCCTCCTGGATGGCCCGCTCGACGGCGTGCATCCGGCCCTCGACCTTGGGGCGGGCGTCGCGCGGGACATGGCCGATGGCCTCCCAGCGCTCGTTGAGCGAGCGGAAGGCGGCACGCGCCGTCTTCAGGTCGGTCACCGGCAGGATCTTCTCCGCCTCCCCGGCCAGCTCCTCCTTGAGCTTCAGGTTCTCCGACTGCTCCGCGTCCCGCTCGGCGAACACCGAGCTGCGGGCGGCGAAGAAGACGTCCTGGGCCCCGCGGAAGCGGTTCCACAGATCGTCCTCGTGCTCGCGCTGGGCGCGGCCCGCCGCCTTCCAGTCGGCCATCAGCTCGCGGTAGCGCGCCGCCGTGGGACCCCAGTCGGTCGAGTTCGACAGACTCTCGGCCTCCGCGACCAGCTTCTCCTTGGTCTTGCGGGCGTCCTCGCGCTGTGCGTCGAGCTGCGCGAAGTGGGCCTTGCGACGCTTGGAGAACGCCGAGCGGGCGTGCGAGAAGCGGTGCCAGAGCTCGTCGTCGGACTTGCGGTCCAGCCGGGGCAGCCCCTTCCAGGTGTCCACCAGCGCCCGCAGCCGCTCACCGGCGGAGCGCCACTGGTCGGACTGGGCCAGCTCCTCCGCCTCGGTGACCAGGGCCTCCTTGGCGTGCCGGGCCTCGTCGGACTGCTTCGCCCGCTGCTGCTTGCGCTCCTCGCGGCGCGCGTCGACCGTCTCGACGAGCTTGTCCAGCCGGACCTTCAGCGCGTCCAGGTCACCGACGGCGTGATGCGCGTCCACCTGCTCGCGAATGTGGTCGATCGCGACCTGAGCGTCCTTCGCCGACAGATCGGTGGTCTTCACTCGCTTCTCGAGGAGGCCGATTTCGACGACCAGGCCCTCGTACTTGCGCTCGAAGTAGGCCAGCGCTTCCTCGGGGGAGCCGGCCTGCCAGGAACCGACGACCTGCTCGCCGTCGGCCGTACGCACGTACACGGTCCCCGTCTCGTCGACGCGGCCCCACGGGTCGCTGCTCACAGCGCCTCCTCCACATGATGCCTGCTAGGGGCCTCAGCGCCCCCGGGCATCGTCCACAGTTTCGTCACGGCCAACATAGGCGACCGGCGGGTTGCCTGTCCGCATCCCGCGCGACCGAAATTTCACCGACGGGGGTCAGGACTTCTTGACAGTCGCCTTGTTGATCACGACGGTCGCGTTGGGCGTCCCATCGCCCATGCCGGTGTTCTCCCCGGCCTTGGCGATCTTCGACAGGACCTTCATCCCGGCCTTGGAGATCGTGCCGAACGGCGTGTAGTTGGCCGGCAGCGGACTGTCCTGGAACACGAGGAAGAACTGGCTGCCGCCGCTGTTCTTGCCCTCGCCGGTCTGCGCGTTGAACTGGTTGGCCATCGCGACCGTGCCCGCCGGGTACGTGTCGCCCTTCAGACGCGGGTCCTTGAGGTTCTCGTCCGGGATCGTGTAGCCGGGGCCGCCCATGCCGGTGCCCTGCGGGTCACCGCACTGCAGCACGTAGATGCCCTGCGTCGTCAGACGGTGGCACTTGGTGTGGTCCAGGTAGCCCTTGTTCACCAGGAAGTCGAACGAGTTGACCGTGTGCGGGGCCTTCGCCGCGTCCATCGTTATGGGGATGGAACCGCAGGTCGTCCGCAGATCCATCGTGTACGTCGCGGTCTTGTCGATCGTGATCGCGGGTTCCTTCTTGAAGGTGAGCTTCTCCACCTTGCCCGCGGCCGGCTTCTCGCACGGATCCGGCGCCTTGCTGGGGCTGGCCGAGGGGCTCTGCGACACCTCCGCGCCCGCGTTGTCCTTCTTGTCGTCGCCCTTCAGTACGTCGGTCGTGTACAGCGCGACGCTGCCCACCAGGATCACACCGAGCACCGAGGCGATCACGGCGTTGCGGACATGGGCCTTGCGTCGCGCGGACGTACGCCGCTGCTGCTGCCGCAAGAACTTCTCCCGGGCGAGCTGACGCCGCCGCTGATCCTGGCTGACCACGGGGTTCTCTCCTCATACGTCTCGTCCGCCGACAGGTGTCGCGCGTCCGTCGAGTCGACTGATTGCGTGTGACCCGTACCGTATATGGGTTCGCTGAGGAAACGGCAGCGCCGGTAGGCTCTGATCCACAGCAACCCACCACCCTCGTAGGCCACAAGAAGGACGATCGTGCTCATTGCCGGGTTCCCCGCCGGGGCCTGGGGGACCAACTGTTATCTGGTCGCCCCCGCCGCCGGTGAGGAGTGCGTGATCATCGACCCGGGCCACCAGGCCACCCAGGGAGTCGAGGAGACGCTGAGGAAGCATCGGCTCAAGCCCGTCGCCGTCGTCCTCACCCATGGCCACATCGACCATGTGGCCTCGGTCGTCCCGGTGTGCGGCGCGCACGACGTGCCGGCCTGGATCCACCCCGAGGACCGGTACATGATGAGCGACCCCGAGAAGGCGCTCGGCCGATCCATCGGCATGCCGCTCATGGGCGAGCTGACCGTGGGCGAGCCCGGTGACGTCAGGGAGCTGACCGACGGCGCGAAGCTGGAGCTGGCCGGTCTGGAACTGGCGGTCTCGCACGCGCCGGGCCATACCAAGGGGTCGGTGACCTTCCGGATGCCCGAGAACCCGGAGATCCCGTCCGTGTTCTTCTCCGGGGATCTGCTGTTCGCCGGCTCCATCGGACGCACCGACCTGCCCGGCGGTGACATGGCCGAGATGCTCGACTCGCTGGCCCGCGTGTGCCTGCCGCTCGACGACTCGACCGTGGTGCTGTCCGGCCACGGCCCCCAGACGACCATCGGCCAGGAGCGCGCCACCAATCCGTATCTGCGGCAGGTGGCCGCCGGCGGCCAGGGAGCGGGTCCGACGACCCCTCCCCGACGAGGAATGTGACGAGAGACCTTCCGTGAGCACCTTTCAGGCCCCCAAGGGCACGTACGACCTGCTGCCCCCGGACAGCGCCAAGTACCTGGCCGTCCGCGAGGCCATCGCCGCCCCGCTGCGCGACTCCGGCTACGGCTACATCGAGACGCCCGGCTTCGAGAGCGTCGAACTGTTCGCACGCGGTGTCGGTGAGTCCACCGACATCGTGACCAAGGAGATGTACGCCTTCGAGACCAAGGGCGGCGACCGGCTGGCCCTGCGCCCCGAGGGCACCGCCTCCGTGCTGCGCGCGGCCCTGGAGGCCAACCTCCACAAGACCGGCAACCTCCCCGTCAAGCTCTGGTACTCCGGCTCGTACTACCGCTACGAACGCCCCCAGAAGGGCCGTTACCGCCACTTCTCCCAGGTCGGCGCCGAGGCGATCGGTGCCGAGGACCCGGCCCTGGACGCCGAGTTGATCATCCTGGCCGACCAGGCGTACCGCTCGCTGGGACTCAGGAACTTCCGCATCCTGCTCAACAGCCTGGGCGACAAGGAGTGCCGGCCGGTCTACCGCGAGGCGCTCCAGAACTTCCTGCGCGGACTCGACCTCGACGAGGAGACCCTGCGCCGCGCGGAGATCAACCCGCTGCGCGTCCTCGACGACAAGCGCGAGTCGGTCCAGAAGCAGCTCGGGGACGCCCCCCTGCTGCGCGACCACCTCTGCGACGCCTGCAAGGCGTACCACGAGGAGGTGCGCGAGCTGATCACGGCGGCGGGCGTCGCCTTCGAGGACGACCTCAAGCTGGTGCGCGGCCTCGACTACTACACCCGGACGACCTTCGAGTTCGTCCACGACGGTCTCGGCTCCCAGTCCGCGGTGGGCGGCGGCGGCCGCTACGACGGCCTCTCCGAGATGATCGGCGGCCCCGCCCTGCCGTCCGTCGGCTGGGCCCTCGGCGTCGACCGGACCGTCCTCGCCCTGGAGGCGGAGGGCGTCGAGCTCGAACTCCCCGCCGCCACCAGCGTGTATGCGGTACCGCTCGGCGAGGAGGCCCGCCGCCTGCTGTTCGCCAAGGTCACCGAACTGCGCAAGGTGGGCATCGCGGCCGACTTCGCCTACGGCGGCAAGGGCCTCAAGGGCGCGATGAAGAACGCCAACCGCAGCGGCGCGCGCTACACGGTCGTCGCCGGGGAGCGCGACCTCGCCGAGGGTGTCGTCCAGCTCAAGGACATGGAGTCCGGTGAGCAGGTCGCCGTCGGCGTGAACGAGATCGTGGCCGAGCTGGAGGCCCGGCTCGGCTGAGTCGAACCCTTGTCGCCCCTGCCACCCTGTACGGGTGGCAGGGGCGACTTTTACGTCCTGCGAACGGTCCGGGCGCGAGGGTGTACGGCACAATGACCGTGCCCCAGCGGCCCCTTCGACGCTTTGGAATCGACGGAATCGACGTGATGAGCAAGACGACAGTCAGGGACGTCTCGACCACCGATCGCGAACGCACCGACGCCCCGCGCACGGTGGGCGGCAGCCGTGCCTTCGCGATCCTGCTGCTGATCACCGGCGCGGCCGGGCTGCTCGCGTCCTGGGTCATCACGATCGACAAGTTCAAGCTGCTGGAGGACCCGAGCTTCACGCCGGGCTGCAGCCTCAACCCGGTGGTCTCCTGCGGCAACATCATGAAGAGCGCCCAGGCCTCCGTCTTCGGGTTCCCCAACCCGATGCTCGGGCTCGTCGCGTACGGCATCGTCATCTGCGTCGGCGTGAGCCTGCTCGCCCGCGCCACCTACCCGCGCTGGTACTGGCTGACCTTCAACGCGGGCACCGCCTTCGGCGTCGGCTTCGTGACCTGGCTGCAGTACCAGTCCCTGTACAACATCAACTCGCTCTGCCTGTGGTGCTGCCTCGCCTGGGCCGCCACGATCCTGATGTTCTGGTACGTCACGTCCTCCAACATCCGCAACGGCTTCCTGCCCGCTCCCGGCTGGCTGAAGGGCTTCTTCGGCGAGTTCACCTGGGTCCTGCCCGTGATGCACATCGGCATCATCGGCATGCTGATCCTGACCCGCTGGTGGGACTTCTGGACCAGCTGACGGCTGCTCCTGCCGGGGGCGGCCGCCGGGGCCGGGTTGTCAGTGGCGTGACATAGGGTTTTCCGTGTGGAGCCCGATCTGTTCACCGCCGCAGCCGAAGAACGCCAGGAGAAGGACCCGGCCGCCAGCCCCCTGGCCGTACGGATGCGCCCGCGCACCCTGGACGAGGTCGTGGGCCAGCAGCATCTGCTCAAGCCCGGCTCGCCCCTGCGCCGACTGGTCGGCGAGTCCGGAGGCGGACCGGCCGGCCCCTCCTCGGTGATCCTCTGGGGCCCGCCCGGCACCGGCAAGACGACCCTGGCGTACGTGGTCTCCAAGGCCACGAACAAGCGTTTCGTGGAGCTCTCCGCGATCACCGCGGGAGTCAAGGAGGTCCGCGCGGTCATCGAGGGCGCCCGCCGCGCCACCGGCGGCTTCGGCAAGGAGACCGTCCTCTTCCTCGACGAGATCCACCGCTTCAGCAAGGCCCAGCAGGACTCCCTCCTCCCCGCCGTCGAGAACCGCTGGGTCACCCTGATCGCGGCGACCACGGAGAACCCGTACTTCTCCGTGATCTCCCCCCTGCTGTCCCGCTCCCTCCTCCTCACGCTCGAACCCCTCACCGACGACGACCTGAGCGGCCTGCTGCGGCGCGCGCTGACCGACGAGCGCGGTCTGAAGGGCGCCGTCACCCTCCCCGAGGACACCGAGGCGCACCTCCTGCGGATCGCCGGCGGCGACGCCCGCCGCGCCCTGACCGCCCTGGAGGCCGCGGCCGGCGCGGCCCTCGACAAGGGAGAGGGGGAGATCGGTCTCCAGACACTGGAGGAGACCGTCGACCGCGCCGCCGTGAAGTACGACCGCGACGGCGACCAGCACTACGACGTGGCCAGCGCCCTGATCAAATCCATCCGGGGTTCGGACGTGGACGCCGCGCTGCACTACCTGGCCAGGATGATCGAAGCCGGTGAGGATCCCCGGTTCATCGCCCGCCGCCTGATGATCTCCGCCAGCGAGGACATCGGCCTGGCCGATCCCAACGCCCTGCCCATAGCCGTCGCCGCCGCCCAGGCCGTCGCCATGATCGGCTTCCCCGAGGCCGCGCTCACCCTCAGCCACGCCACCATCGCCCTCGCCCTGGCCCCGAAGTCGAACGCCGCTACGACGGCCATCGGCGCCGCGATGGAGGACGTACGCAAGGGCCTGGCCGGTCCCGTGCCCCCGCACCTGCGGGACGGGCACTACAAGGGCGCGGCCAAGCTCGGGCACGCCCAGGGCTACGTGTACCCGCACGACCTCCCCGAAGGGATCGCCGCCCAGCAGTACGCGCCGGACGAGATCCAGGGGCGGGAGTACTACGCCCCGACCAGGCACGGAGCCGAGGCCCGGTACGCCGACGCGGTGGAGTGGACCAGGAAGAACCTCGGTCGGAAGCAGTCCTGAAGCCCCTGTAGACTCCTCCCAGTGCTGCGTCCCGTGTCCGGCTCCGGTCGGCGCCTCAGGCGGGACATCCAGCCGGATCTTCACGATCCAGGAGCGTCGCGCACCGTCGTAGGTGTCGCGGGCAGCCCACCACCACTCGGAGTTCCGGGACCGGTCGGTGGGCCGTTCGTGTGCTGCACGTATGTGCCCAGACCAGGGGAGCGGCTACCCGGCATGTCCCTAGCGGACCTGACGGGATTCCCCGGCTGCGGATGCGACCTCCCGTAACCCTGAGGCAGCCGAATTGAAGGAAAAGGAAAAGAAGTGGCGAACCAGTCCCGCCCCAAGGTCAAGAAGTCGCGTGCCCTCGGCATCGCGCTGACCCCGAAGGCCGTCAAGTACTTCGAGGCCCGCCCCTACCCGCCGGGTGAGCACGGCCGTGGCCGCAAGCAGAACTCGGACTACAAGGTCCGTCTGCTGGAGAAGCAGCGTCTGCGCGCGCAGTACGACGTGTCCGAGCGTCAGCTCGTCCGCGCCTACGAGCGTGCCTCCAAGGTCCAGGGCAAGACCGGTGAGGCCCTGATCATCGAGCTCGAGCGCCGTCTCGACGCGCTGGTCCTGCGTTCGGGCATCGCCCGCACGATCTACCAGGCCCGCCAGATGGTCGTCCACGGCCACATCGAGGTCAACGGCCACAAGGTCGACAAGCCGTCCTTCCGCGTCAAGCCGGACGACGTCGTCATGGTCCGTGAGCGCAGCCGTCAGAAGCCGCTGTTCGAGGTCGCCCGCGAGGGTGGCTTCGCCGCGGACGGTGAGACCCCCCGCTACCTGCAGGTGAACCTCAAGGCCCTGGCGTTCCGCCTGGACCGCGAGCCGAACCGCAAGGAAGTTCCGGTCATCTGCGACGAGCAGCTCGTCGTCGAGTACTACGCCCGCTGATCCCTTCCCAGGGTCTTCGACGGTCGTAGGACACACGCACCGAGCGTCAGCCCGTCGTCCCCCCGCCCTCTGTGGCGGGCGGGGCGGCGGGCTCTCGCCTTCCCGCGGCGGGGTGGCACCGCGGGCGTGCCGGATAGGCATTAATGCGGTACTGAGCGATCGCTGCGGCGCGATAGGCTCGGGACACGAGTTTTCGACGTTCAGGCATGTTCCAGGGAGCGGGTGCAGACAGTGTCCGGTGGAGAGGTGGCCGGGATCCTGGTGGCCGTCTTCTGGGCGATCCTGGTCTCCTTCCTCGCCGTCGCGCTGGCGAGGCTGGCCCAGACGCTCAAGGCGACCACCAAGCTCGTCGCGGACGTGACCGACCAGGCCGTCCCCCTCCTCGCCGACGCGTCCACCGCGGTCCGTTCCGCGCAGACCCAGATCGAGCGGGTCGACGCCATCGCGTCGGACGTCCAGGAGGTCACGTCGAACGCCTCGGCGCTCTCCACGACCGTCGCGTCCACCTTCGGCGGCCCCCTCGTCAAGGTCGCCGCCTTCGGCTACGGCGTACGCCGGGCCATGGGCGGCCGCCGGGAGGGCGAGCCCGCCGAGGAGCGACGTCGTACCGTGATCGTGGGACGCACTGTCGCGGGCCCCCGCCGGAGCAGGCGTGACACCCGTGGAAAGAAGGACTGACCGAGCGATGTTCCGTCGTACGTTCTGGTTCACCACAGGGGTCGCCGCCGGAGTGTGGGCCACCACCAAGGTCAACCGCAAGCTCAAGCAGCTCACCCCGGAGCACCTGGCGGGCCAGGCCGCGCACAAGGCGGTCGAGGCCGGCCACAAGCTCAAGGACCGGGCGATCGGCTTCGCGCTCGACGTCCGCGGCCACATGGCCCAGCGGGAGGCCGAACTGGGCGAGGCCCTCGGCATCGAGGCCAACCCCGACAGCTACCCGGAGCTGCCCGCCCCGAGGCATGTCGTCGCCATCGAGAACAGCAACACCCCGAAGTACAGCAGGAATCCGAGGTACGTCGACAGCTCGTCGTACCCGTACAACCGGAATGAGGACCACTGATGGAGTCGGCCGAGATTCGTCGCCGCTGGTTGAGCTTCTTCGAGGAGCGCGGTCACACCGTTGTCCCTTCGGCGTCGCTCATCGCGGACGACCCGACTCTGCTCCTGGTCAACGCCGGCATGGTTCCTTTCAAGCCGTACTTCCTCGGTGAGGTCAAGCCCTCCTTCTCCCGCGCCACCAGCGTGCAGAAGTGTGTCCGCACACCGGACATCGAAGAGGTCGGCAAGACCACCCGGCACGGCACGTTCTTCCAGATGTGCGGCAACTTCTCCTTCGGCGACTACTTCAAGGAAGGCGCCATCAAGCACGCCTGGGAGCTGCTCACCAGCCCCCAGGACAAGGGTGGTTACGGCCTGGAGCCGGAGAAGCTCTGGATCACCGTCTACAAGGACGACGACGAGGCCGAGCGCATCTGGCACGAGCAGATCGGCGTGCCCAAGGAGCGCATCCAGCGCCTGGGCATGGGCCCCAACTTCTGGTCGATGGGTGTGCCCGGCCCGTGCGGCCCGTGTTCCGAGATCAACTACGACCGCGGCCCGGAGTTCGGCGTCGAGGGCGGCCCGGCCGTCAACGACGAGCGCTACGTGGAGATCTGGAACCTGGTCTTCATGCAGTACGAGCGCGGCGAGGGCACCTCCAAGGAGGACTTCGAGATCCTCGGCGAGCTGCCCAGCAAGAACATCGACACGGGCCTTGGCCTGGAACGCCTCGCCATGATTCTGCAGGGCGTGCAGAACATGTACGAGATCGACACCTCCATGGCGGTCATCGACAAGGCCACCGAGCTCACCGGTGTCTCGTACGGCAACGCCAAGGACTCCGACGTCTCCCTGCGCGTGGTCACCGACCACATCCGCACCGCCGTGATGCTCATCGGCGACGGCGTCACCCCCGGCAACGAGGGCCGTGGCTACGTCCTGCGCCGCATCATGCGCCGCGCCATCCGCAACATGCGGCTGCTCGGTGCCACCGGCCCGGTCGTCAAGGACCTCATCGAAGTCGTCATCGGCATGATGGGCCAGCAGTACCCCGAGCTCATCACCGACCGTGAGCGCATCGAGAAGGTCGCCCTCGCCGAGGAGAACGCCTTCCTCAAGACGCTGAAGGCCGGCACGAACATCCTCGACACCGCCGTGACGGAGACCAAGGCCTCAGGTGGCCAGGTCCTCGCCGGCGACAAGGCCTTCCTGCTCCACGACACCTGGGGCTTCCCGATCGACCTCACCCTGGAGATGGCCGCCGAGCAGGGCCTGTCCGTGGACGAGGACGGCTTCCGCCGCCTGATGAAGGAGCAGCGGGACCGCGCCAAGGCCGACGCCCGCGCCAAGAAGACCGGCCACGCCGACCTCGGCGCCTACCGCGAGATCGCCGACGCCGCCGGGGAGACGGAGTTCATCGGCTACTCGGACACCGAGGGGGAGTCCACGGTCGTCGGCATCCTCGTCGACGGGCTCTCCTCGCCCGCCGCCACCGAGGGCGACGAGGTCGAGATCGTCCTCGACCGCACCCCGTTCTACGCCGAGGGCGGCGGCCAGATCGGCGACACCGGCCGGATCAGGGTCGACTCCGGTGCCGTCATCGAGATCCGCGACTGCCAGAAGCCGGTCCCGGGTGTGTACGTCCACAAGGGCGTCGTCCAGGTCGGCGAGGTGACCGTCGGCGCCAAGGCCCAGGCCTCCATCGACGGCCGTCGCCGTACGGCCATCGCCCGCGCCCACTCGGCCACCCACCTCACCCACCAGGCCCTGCGGGACGCCCTCGGCCCGACGGCCGCCCAGGCCGGTTCCGAGAACCAGCCCGGCCGCTTCCGCTTCGACTTCGGTTCCCCGTCCGCCGTTCCGACGGCCGTGATGACCGACGTCGAGCAGAAGATCAACGAGGTGCTCTCCCGCGACCTGGACGTCCACGCGGAGATCCTGAGCCTCGACGAGGCCAAGAAGCAGGGCGCCATCGCCGAGTTCGGCGAGAAGTACGGCGAGCGGGTCCGTGTCGTCACCATCGGCGACTTCTCCAAGGAGCTGTGCGGCGGCACCCACGTCCACAACACCTCGCAGCTCGGCCTGGTCAAGCTGCTCGGCGAGTCCTCCATCGGCTCCGGCGTGCGCCGTATCGAGGCCCTGGTCGGCGTGGACGCCTACAACTTCCTCGCCCGTGAGCACACGGTCGTCGCCCAGCTCCAGGAGCTGATCAAGGGCCGTCCGGAGGAGCTCCCGGAGAAGGTCTCCGCCATGCTCGGCAAGCTGAAGGACGCCGAGAAGGAGATCGAGAAGTTCCGCGCCGAGAAGGTGCTGCAGGCCGCCGCCGGCCTCGCCGAGTCCGCCAAGGACGTGTCCGGCGTCGCCGTGGTGACCGGTCAGGTCCCGGACGGCACCACCGCCGACGACCTCCGCAAGCTGGTGCTCGACGTGCGCGGACGCATCCAGGGCGGTCGGGCCGCCGTGGTCGCCCTCTTCACCGCCGTGAACGGCAAGCCGCTGACGGTCATCGCCACCAACGAGGCCGCCCGCGAGCGCGGACTGAAGGCCGGCGACCTGGTCCGCACCGCCGCCAAGACCCTCGGCGGCGGCGGTGGCGGCAAGCCGGACGTCGCCCAGGGTGGCGGCCAGAACCCCGCCGCCATCGGCGAGGCCGTGGACGCGGTGGAGCGCCTGGTCGCCGAGACGGCCAAGTGAGCACGACGGATCACACGAGCGGAGCCGACGGCCCGGCCATGCGCCGCGGCCGTCGGCTAGCGCTCGACGTCGGCGACGCCCGCATCGGGGTCGCCTCCTGCGACCCCGACGGGATCCTCGCCACCCCGGTCGAGACCGTTCCCGGACGCGACGTTCCCGCAGCCCAGCGGCGATTGAGCCAACTGGTCGACGAGTACGTACCCATAGAGGTAATCGTCGGACTCCCTCGCTCCCTCAAGGGGGGCGAGGGACCCGCCGCAGTCAAGGTACGGGGATTCGCCCAGGAACTGGCCCGCATGATCGCGCCGGTCCCGGTCAGACTCCTCGACGAGAGGATGACCACGGTGACGGCCGGTCAAGGTCTGCGTGCCTCAGGAGTGACATCCAAAAAGGGCAGGTCGGTCATTGACCAGGCGGCGGCCGTGATCATCCTGCAACAGGCGCTGGAATCCGAACGGATGTCAGGTAAAGCTCCGGGCGAGGGCGTCGAAGTGGTCATCTGATCGCGATACGGTAACGTTCCGCGCGATGTGGTGGCCTTCGAACAGCCACCGCACAAAAAGAGGCGGGGACGAACGCCGGGCCACAGGTCCCGCGTGACCGCCGCCTCGCGGCTCTAGGGGATCGATGACTGAGTATGGCCGGGGCCCAGGCTCCGAACCGTGGCATCCGGACGACCCGTTGTACGGGGACGGCGGATGGGACGGACAGCAGGCCCAGGGCCGGCAGTCCTCGTACGGCGGCCAGCCGCAGCAGCAGTACCCGGAGCAGCAGCAGTACCAGCAGCAGTACGACAACGGCAACGGCGCCTGGAACAACGGCCATCAGGGCCACCAGGACGCCTACGCCCAGCAGCAGTACCAGCAGGAGTACGGCGACCCCGCGCAGCAGTACGCCGGCCAGAACCAGCATCAGCAGTACCCCGGTCATGGCCAGCAGCAGTACGGCCACACCGACGGCGGCTGGAACAACGGAACACACCAGCACACACAGGCCCCTTACGTCGCGGACCCGGCCGACCCCTACGGGGCACAGCAGCAGGCGATGGCCTACGGCGGGGGCCAACAGGACTTCTACGGCACGCCGGACGCGTATCCGCCGCCGGAGCCGCCCTCACGCCGGGGCACGGAATCGGCGGCCGCTCCCGCGGCCGCCCCGGAGCCCGCCCCCGAACCCGAGAAGCAGCCGGCCGCCGAGCGGACGGACTGGGACCCCGGGCCGGACCAGGGCGAGCACGCGTTCTTCGCCGGTGGCGGTGACGACGACGAGGAAGAGGCAGAGGAACGCTCGGGCCGGGTGGGCCGGAAAGGCCGCGGCGTTAAGTCAGGCAAGGGCGGTAAGCCGGGCAAAGGCGGTAAGAAGCGCCGCAGCGGCTGCGCCTGCCTGGTGGTCGTCATGGTCTTCGGCGGCGGCTTCGCAGGCGTCAGCTACTTCGGCTACCAGTTCTACCAGAGCCGTTTCGGCGATGTCCCCGACTATGAGGGGAACGGTACGAACGAGACCGTGACGATCACGGTCGAAAAGGGCGAGTTCGGATCGGCTATCGGGCAGAAGCTGAAGGCGGCCGGGGTCGTCAAGAGTGTTGATGCTTTCACGGCCGCACTCGCGCAGAACCCTGAGAAGGACATCCAGGCGGGCGTTTATCTCCTCAAGAAGGAGATGTCCGCCAAAAGCGCTATCGCTCTGATGCTCGATCCGAAAAGTCAGAGCAACTTCACGGTCGCCGAGGGTGTGCGTAACAACGACATTTACGTCCAGATCGACAAGGAACTGGGTCTTGACAAGGGTACGACCCAGGATGTCGCCGAGAAGAAGTGGGAGACCCTCGGCCTTCCCGACTGGGCGAACGACAACAAGGACATCAAGGATCCGCTGGAAGGATTCCTCTACCCGTCCACGTACCCGGTCGCCAAGGGCATGAAGCCCGAAGCCGTCCTGAAGGAAATGGTCGACCTCGCCAAGGCGAAGTACGAGGAGATGGACCTGGAGGGCAAGGCCAAGGGCCTGAAGCTGGAGAGCCCGCTCCAGGTGCTCACCGTGGCGAGCCTCGTCCAGGCCGAGGGGAAGTACAAGAGGGACTTCCTCAAGGTCGCCCGGGTCGTCTACAACCGGCTCGACAAGAACAACACCGAGACCTACGGGCTCCTCGACTTCGACTCCACGGTCAATTACCTGCGCGGTGAATCCAAGCTGGCCACGGGTTCGGTCAACTCGCTCCGGCAGATCAACGACCCGTACAACACCTACAAGATCAAGGGTCTGCCGCCCGGCCCGATCGACAACCCGGGCGAGGTGGCCATCAAGGCGGCGCTCAAGCCGGCGAAGGGCGACTGGTACTACTTCGTGTCGATCAACGCGGACGAGACGCTGTTCGCCGTGACCAACGAAGAACACAACAGGAACCGCAAGAAGTACGAGGAAGCGCAGAACGGATAGATGAGCCGCACCGCCACCAAGCACCGGGCCGCCGTGCTCGGTTCGCCGATCGCCCACTCGCTGTCCCCGGTGCTGCACCGGGCCGCGTACGCCGAACTCGGGCTCACCGACTGGACGTACGACCGTTTCGAGGTCGACGAAAAGGCGCTGCCCGGGTTCGTCGAAGGACTCGGGTCGGAGTGGGCCGGGCTGTCGCTGACGATGCCGTTGAAGCGGGCGGTCATTCCGCTGCTGGACGAGATCAGCGAGACGGCGGCCTCCGTGGAGACCGTAAACACGCTGGTGTTCGCGGAGGACGGGCGGCGGGTCGGCGACAACACCGACATCCCCGGGATGGTCGCCGCGCTGCGCGAGCGCGGCATCGAGCAGGTGGAGTCGGCGGCCGTCCTCGGCGCGGGAGCCACCGCTTCCTCCGCGCTGGCCGCGCTCGCCCGGATCTGCACCGGCGAGGTCGTGGCGTACGTCCGCAGTGCGGCCCGGGCCGCCGAGATGCGGCAGTGGGGCGAGCGGCTGGGCGTCGAGGTGCGTACGGCGGACTGGTCGGAGGCCGAGCGTGGGCTGAGCGCCCCCCTCGTCGTCGCCACGACACCGGCCGGGGCGACGGACGTGCTGTCCGGTGCGGTGCCGGAGATGCCGGCGACGCTGTTCGACGTGCTGTACCACCCGTGGCCCACCGAGCTGGCCGCGCGATGGTCCGCGTACGGCGGGGCGGTGGTCAGCGGGCTCGATCTTCTGGTGCACCAGGCCGTGCTGCAGGTCGAGCAGATGACCGGGTGCAAGACGGCTCCGGTGAGCGCGATGCGGCGGGCGGGGGAGCGGGCTCTGGCCGAGCGCGGCTGAAGCCGTCCGGGCGTGTGCGGAGAAGGGCGGGTCCGAGGGGCCGGTCCACGGCGAGGAACCGCCGTGCGCGCCGTCCGCCAGATGGACCTGCGACCGGGGTCCCGCCCCGGACGTGGGAGGATCGGAGGTGGCGGGCCGGGGCCGCGCACCGGTAGCCGTCGCCGTACGCGAGGAATCGCGTACACGCAGGCAGGACGACGCAGTACCGGACGCGAGCATGGAGGAGCACCGTTGAGCAGGTTGCGCTGGCTGACCGCGGGGGAGTCCCACGGTCCCGCACTCGTCGCGACGCTGGAGGGTCTTCCCGCCGGCGTGCCGATCACCACGGAGCTGGTGGCGGACCATCTGGCCCGGCGGCGCCTGGGCTATGGGCGCGGTGCGCGGATGAAGTTCGAGCGCGACGAGGTCACCTTCCTCGGCGGTGTGCGGCACGGACTGTCCATGGGATCGCCGGTGGCGATCATGGTGGGCAACACGGAGTGGCCGAAGTGGGAGCAGGTCATGTCGGCCGACCCGGTCGACCCGGAGATCCTCGCCGGCCTCGCCCGTAACGCCCCGCTGACCCGGCCCCGCCCGGGACACGCCGACCTGGCGGGCATGCAGAAGTACGGCTTCGACGAGGCCCGGCCCATCCTGGAGCGGGCCTCCGCCCGGGAGACCGCGGCCCGGGTCGCCCTCGGAGCCGTCGCCCGGTCGTACCTCAAGGAGACGACCGGCATCGAGATCGTCAGCCACGTCGTGGAGCTGGCGGCCGCGAAGGCCCCGCAGGGTGTGTACCCGACGCCGGCCGACGTGGAGAAGCTGGACGCGGACCCCGTGCGCTGCCTGGACGCGGACGCGTCGAAGGCGATGGTCGCGGAGATCGACCAGGCCCACAAGGACGGCGACACCCTCGGCGGGGTCGTCGAGATCCTGGCGTACGGCGTGCCCGTGGGCCTCGGCTCGCACGTGCACTGGGACCGCAAGCTGGACGCCCGCCTCGCCGGCGCGCTGATGGGCATCCAGGCGATCAAGGGCGTCGAGATCGGCGACGGCTTCGAGCTGGCGCGGGTGCCGGGCTCCAAGGCGCACGACGAGATCGTGAACACCCCCGAGGGCATCCGGCGCGTCTCCGGCCGCTCCGGTGGCACCGAGGGCGGTCTCACCACGGGTGAGCTGCTGCGGGTCCGGGCGGCGATGAAGCCCATCGCGACCGTCCCGCGCGCCCTGCAGACCGTGGACGTGACCACCGGCGAGGCCACACAGGCCCACCACCAGCGCTCCGACGTCTCCGCCGTGCCGGCCGCCGGCATCGTCGCCGAGGCGATGGTGGCCCTGGTGCTGGCGGACGCGGTGGCCGAGAAGTTCGGCGGCGACAGCGTCACCGAGACGGCCCGCAACGTCCGTTCCTACCTCGACCACCTCGCGATCCGGTGAGCCCGGTGCCTCTGGTCGTCCTCGTCGGCCCCATGGGCGTCGGCAAGTCCACCGTCGGACAGCTGCTCGCCGAACGGCTCGGTGTCGCCTACCGCGACACCGACGACGACATCGTGGCCGAGCAGGGCCGCGAGATCGCGGAGATCTTCGTCGACGAGGGCGAGCCCGCCTTCCGCGCCATCGAGAAGGAGGCGGTGCGCGCCGCGCTGACCGGGCACGACGGCGTCCTCGCCCTCGGGGGCGGCGCGATCCTCGACGCCGACACGCGCGCCCTGCTGGCCGGACAGCGGGTCGTCTACCTCTCGATGGACGTCGAGGAGGCGGTCAAGCGCACGGGTCTCAACGCCGCCCGCCCGCTGCTGGCCGTCAACCCCCGCAAGCAGTGGCGGGAGTTGATGGACGCCCGGCGGTATCTGTACGAGGAGGTCGCCACGGCCGTCGTCGCCACCGACGGCCGTACGCCCGAGGAAGTCACCCGAGCGGCGTTGGATGCATTGGAGTTGAAGGAAGCTTGACTTTGCCCCCGGCCTGGCGGCGGGAGGTTTCAGCGGTCGCCCGCTGAAGTTCCTGCTTCGCCGACGATCGCCCCGTCCGGGAGGACTCCCGTTGAGGTCTTACACCGTCTCCACAGGCGGACGCCGCTGGCCCGGCGGCCAGGATGTTGCGGGCCGCGTTCACGGCGCGGTCATGCACCGCGCCGCACTCGCACGTCCGGAGCATCGAGACAAACCGGCGTCCCGAGCTGTCGTGGGACATCGTCACTGTCGTGGGCTGCGCACGGTCCGGGAGAAGGCGCGACCAACGGATGTCCAGGGGCTGTGTCATTTTGGCCAGGGTCAGCTTGCCATCGCGCCACGCGAAGGCACTGCGGGTGTACTCGGCCGACGCGCGGGACTTCTTGCGCGACTTGAAGCGCGGGTACTTGGCCCGCTTGGCGAAGAAGTTCCCGAACGCCGTCTGAAGGTGGCGCAGGGCCTGCTGGAGCGGGACGGAGGACACCTCTGTCAGGAAGGCGAGTTCCTCGGTCTTCTTCCACTCCGTCAGCGCGGCCGACGACTGCGCGTAGGAGATCCGGCGCTGCTCGCTGTACCAGGCGCGCGTGCGATCCTCCAACGCCTTGTTGTACACGAGGCGGACACAGCCGAACGTGCGCGACAGCTCGGCCGCCTGCTCGTCCGTGGGGTAGAAGCGGTACTTGAACGCCCGCTTGACCTGCCGTGTCATGCGTCACTTTCTATCCGTTCCCGTGTGAGTCAAGGGTGTTGGTCAGCAAATTGCCGACACCGAACCGCCCTGACGGCGTTTCGGTATTCTTCGCCCTTCTCCACGGGAGTCCGTTCTTTCCCTGCTCTGTCGGCCGGGGTATCCACGAAGGAATCTTGATGAGCGAGACAGTGACCCGTATCCAGGTCGGCGGCACGGCGGGCACCGAGCCGTACGAGGTTCTGGTGGGGCGTCAGCTCCTCGGTGAGCTGGGCGGGTTGATCGGCAACCGGGTCAAGCGGGTGGCCGTGATCCACCCGGAGGCGCTGGAGGACACCGGAGAGGCGCTGCGGGCCGATCTGGCCGGGCAGGGTTTCGAGGCCGTCGCCATCCAGGTGCCGAACGCGGAGGAGGCCAAGACCGCCGAGGTCGCCGCGTACTGCTGGAAGGCGCTGGGGCAGTCGGGGTTCACCCGCACCGACGTCATCGTCGGCGTCGGCGGCGGGTCCACCACGGACCTCGCCGGGTTCGTCGCGGCGACCTGGCTGCGCGGGGTCCGCTGGATCGCCATCCCCACCACCGTGCTGGCCATGGTGGACGCGGCCGTCGGCGGCAAGACCGGCATCAACACCGCCGAGGGCAAGAACCTGGTCGGCTCCTTCCACCCGCCGGCCGGTGTGCTGTGCGACCTGGCCGCGCTGGACTCGCTGCCGGTCAACGACTACGTCTCCGGGCTCGCCGAGATCATCAAGGCCGGGTTCATCGCGGACCCGGTGATCCTGGACCTGATCGAGTCCGACCCGCAGGCGGCCCGCACGCCGGCCGGGCCGCACACCTCCGAGCTGATCGAGCGGTCGATCCGGGTCAAGGCCGAGGTCGTCTCCGGGGACCTGAAAGAGTCCGGCCGCCGCGAGATCCTCAACTACGGGCACACGCTCGCCCACGCGATCGAGAAGAACGAGCGCTACCAGTGGCGGCACGGCGCGGCCGTGTCCGTGGGCATGCACTTCGCGGCCGAACTGGGCCGACTGGCGGGCCGGTTGGACGACGCGACCGCCGACCGCCACCGCACGGTCCTGGGATCGGTCGGCCTGCCGCTGCACTACCGCTACGACCAGTGGCCGAGGCTCCTGGAGACGATGAAGGTCGACAAGAAGTCCCGGGGCGACCTGCTCCGCTTCATCGTCCTGGACGGCCTGGCCAAGCCCACCGTCCTGGAGGGTCCCGACCCGGCGATCCTCCTCGCCGCCTACGGCGAAGTGGGCCAGTAACGCCCGCTCGGGCAGCTCTTGCCCGATTCGCCTTGTGTCCCTGGCCACTTGGGCACTTCGGGCTGTCCCCGGCCGTTCACCAAACGACGGCCGGGGACGGTACCGTTCGGTAAGGGCGGGGTCGGAAGGCCCCGCCCCGCCAGTGTCGATGTGACTGTACGAGACGGAGTGGCACCGGATGCAGGACGCAGTGGGAGCTCCGCTGCCGCCGCCCCACCGGCCGGGGCAGGACCCGGCGGCCCCGTGGCCGCCGGCCGCGAACCAGCAGGGACACCCGGCCCCCCATCACCCGGGAGCGCCCGGCACGCACCCGCCAGGGCACCCGGTGCCCCCCGGCGGCCACCCGGCCGCGGTGCCGCCACCCCCGCCCGCACCCATGGCCCCGCCACCGGCCGCGCCCCCCGGTCCCGCCGCACCCGGCTTCACCGGCAGCCCCGGGCATCCGCACCCGCCGGCGCCGCCGCAGCAGACCGGGGCCCCACGCGACACCACCGGACACGTGCCACTGCCGCCGGGCGGCCCGGTCACCATGCCGCCGCCCGCCACCGGCGCGCCCGATGTCACCAGCACCACGCTCGCGGTCCTGCTCATAGGCCCCGCCGGAGCCGGCAAGACCAGCGTCGCCAAGTACTGGGCGGACCACCGCAGGGTGCCCACCGCGCACATCAGCCTGGACGACGTGCGCGAGTGGGTGCGCTCCGGCTTCGCGGACCCGCAGTCCGGCTGGAACGACAACTCCGAGGCGCAGTACCGTCTCGCCCGCCGTACGTGTGGCTTCTCCGCCCGGAACTTCCTGGCCAACGGCATCTCCTGCATCCTCGACGACGCCGTCTTCCCGGACCGCCCGGTCGTCGGCCTCGGCGGCTGGAAGCGGCACGTCGGCCCCGGGCTGCTGCCCGTCGTCCTCCTGCCGGGCCTGGAGATTGTCCTGGAACGCAACGCCGAGCGCTCGGGCAACCGCCGCCTCACCGACGAGGAGGTCGCCCGCATCCACGGCCGAATGGCGGGCTGGTACGGCTCGGGCCTCCCGATCATCGACAACTCCCAACTCGACGTCCCGGCCACGGCCCGCGTCCTGGACGAGGTCCTGGCCAGATCCATAGCCAGCCCTCCGAAGTGGTAGCCACCTGAACGACGGCGGCCGCGCCCCGTCAGGGGCGCGGGGAACCGCGCGAACGATCCCCACCGGCCCGCAGCCGACACACGACCCCAGACGAACAGCAGCGCACAGCCCGACCGCAACCTGCCGGGGGCGCGGGGAACTGCGCGAGAAGCCCCCACCGGCGCGCAGACGGCACACAACCCCCCGCCCCACCCACGTACCCCGCACCCCACCCCCACCCTCGCGCCCCCACTCGGCCCCGCCCAACCAGCGCCCGCCCAGCGAAGCTCATACGCTCGGGACATGTCTGAGGTCTACGCGGCCCGCAGAGCCCGGCTGAGAGAACGCTGCCAGGCCGGCGGCAGCCCCACCGCACTGGTGACCCGTCCGGCCAACGTGCGCTACCTCGCGGGAGCGGCACCGCGGGGCGCGGTGCTGCTGCTCGGCAGGAGCGAGGACGTCCTCCTCTGCGAGGCACCGCCGAGCGGGGAGATCGGCGAGGGCCGGCCCGACGACGCCGTACGCGTGCAGGTGCTGCCGCGCCCCGGCGGCGATCCGGCGGTCGCGGCCGCCGACCTGGCCACGGCCCTGGGTGCCGACTGCCTGGCCGTGGAGGAGCATCACCTCACCATGGCCCGGCACAGAGCCATCCGCTCCGTCGCGCCCCGGCTGCGCCTCGCCGACCTCGGCGGGGCGGTGGAGCAGCTGAGGGTGATCAAGGACGAGGAGGAGCTTTCCTGTCTGCGGATCGGCGCTGAGATCGCCGACCAGGCACTGGGCGAACTGCTCGAATCGATCCTCGTCGGCCGCACCGAGCGCCACCTCGCGCTGGAGCTGGAGCGCCGTCTCGTCGACCACGGCGCCGACGGCTCGGCCTTCGCCACCTCCGTCGCCGCCGGCCCGAACTCCGGCCGGCCCGGTCACCGCCCCACCGATCGCAGGGTCGAGGAGGGCGACTTCCTCTCCGTCTGTCTCGGTGCGACCTACCGCGGCTACCGGTGCGAGATCGGCCGTACGTTCGTGATCGGAACCTCCCCGGCCGACTGGCAGATCGAGCTGTACGACCTGGTCTTCGCAGCCCAGCGCGCCGGACGGGAGGCGCTGACCCCCGGTGCGGCCTACCGTGACGTGGACCGCGCGGCCCGCCAGGTCCTGGACTCGGCGGGGTACGGAGAGGGCTTGCCGGTGATGACGGGGCACGGGGTCGGACTCGAAATCGACGAGGACCCGCAGTTGGCCCCCGCGGCCATGGGTAAACTGGACGCTTGCGTGCCGGTCACCGTCGAACCGGGGGTCCACCTCCCGGGCCGGGGCGGAGTCCGGATCGATGACACGCTCGTCGTACGCCCCGAGGCGGACGGCGGACCCGAGCTACTCACCATCACGACCAAGGAGCTGCTCGCGCTCTAGCTCATCGGCTGGGCGCGTGGCCCGGGGTCGTCCACGTCAGTCCAGGAGATTCCGCAACCGTGGCTTCCACGAACGACCTCAAGAACGGCCTGGTGCTCAAGCTCGAAGGCGGCCAGCTCTGGTCCGTCGTCGAGTTCCAGCACGTCAAGCCCGGCAAGGGCCCGGCCTTCGTGCGCACCAAGCTCAAGAACGTGCTCTCCGGCAAGGTCGTCGACAAGACGTTCAACGCCGGCGTCAAGGTCGAGACGGCCACTGTCGACAAGCGCGACATGCAGTTCTCCTACATGGACGGCGAGTACTTCGTCTTCATGGACATGGAGACCTACGACCAGCTCATGGTCGACCGCAAGGCCGTCGGCGACGCCGCCAACTTCCTGATCGAGGGCTTCACCGCCACCGTCGCGCAGCACGAGGGCGAGGTCCTCTTCGTCGAGCTGCCGGCCGCCGTCGAGCTCGTGATCCAGGAGACCGAGCCGGGCGTCCAGGGCGACCGCTCCACCGGTGGCACCAAGCCCGCCACCCTGGAGACCGGCCACCAGATCCAGGTGCCGCTCTTCATCACCACCGGCGAGAAGATCAAGGTCGACACCCGCACCAGCGACTACCTCGGCCGGGTGAACAGCTAACCGTGGCTGCCCGTAACACGGCCCGTAAGCGTGCCTTCCAGATCCTCTTCGAGGGCGACCAGCGCGGGGTCGACGTCCTGACCGTCCTCGCGGACTGGATCCGGCACGCCCACAGCGACACCAGGCAGCCTCCGGTCAGCGAGTACACCATGCAGCTGGTCGAGGGCTACGCGGAGCACGCCAAGCGCATCGACGAGTTGATCGCGCAGTACTCGGTGGGGTGGACGCTCGACCGGATGCCGGTCGTGGACCGCAACATCCTGCGGCTCGGGGCGTACGAGCTGATCTGGGTCGACGCGACTCCGGACGCGGTGGTGCTGGACGAGATGGTGCAGCTGGCGAAGGAGTTCTCCACGGACGACTCGCCGTCCTTCGTGAACGGTCTGCTCGGCCGGCTGAAGGACCTCAAGCCCTCGCTCCGCCGGGAAGCCGAGTAGCGGACGGTCGGACGGAGAGCGCCGTAGGGGGTGCTGGGCGCAGTCGGCCGCGGGGGATCCGCGGCCGGCTGGTCGCGCAGTTCCCCGCGCCCCTTTCGGGGCGCTGTCCCGCTCCTCCGTGACCACGCGCCGTACGACACGTACGAAAAGCCGCCGGGGTGGCCCGAACCAACTGGTTC